>NZ_JAGTPI010000040.1:0-53237 GCF_021147825.1 Pseudomonas quasicaspiana | reverse complement strand
CACCGCGATCCTGTGGGACCGAATTCATTCGGGAAGGCGGCATTTCTGATGGACACAGATACATCGAATGTACCGGACTTTCGCGAATGAATTCGCTCCTACAGGGTTTGCATTTACTTTAGGTTCACCGCGATCCTGTGGGACCGAATTCATTCGGGAAGGCGGCATTTCTGATGGACACAGATACATCGAATGTACCGGACTTTCGCGAATGAATTCGCTCCCACAGGGTTTGCATTTACCTCAGGCTCACCGCGATCCTGTGGGACCAAATTCATTCGGGAAGGCGGCATTTCTGATGGACACAGATGCATCGAATGTACCGGATTTTCGCGAATGAATTCGCTCCCACAGGGTTTGCATTTACTTCAGGTTCACCGCGATCCCGTGGGACCGAATTCATTCGGGAAGGCGGCATTCCTGATGGGCACAGATACATCGAATGTACCGGATTTTCGCGAATGAACCCGCTCCTACGGGGTTTGCGCCCGGCTCAGATTCAACTGCGTGCGACCGCAAGAATCGCCTATGCCCTGGGCGGTTTGATGCCGTAACAAACCATATACAGCGCGGGCAGAAAAAACAGTGTCAGGACGGTAGCAATCGCAATGCCGCCGATCATGGCGTAGGCCATCGGCCCCCAGAATACCTCTCGCGCTATCGGGATCATGCCCAGACTTGCCGCCGCCGCCGTCAGCAGGATCGGGCGACAGCGATGCTCGGTGGCCTTGACCACAGCGGTCCACGCCTCTTCTCCAGCCGCCATGAACTCGTCGATCTGCGTGACCAGAATCACCGAGTTACGGATGATGATCCCGATCAGCGCCAGCACCCCGAGGATCGCCACGAAACCCAGCGGGTACCCCGTCAACAACAGCGCTGCAACGACTCCGATAAACCCTAGCGGCACCACGCTGACCACCAGCATCAGTTTCTTCACGCTCTGCAACTGAATCATCAGAAAGGTCGCGACCAACAGCAGCATCAGCGGCACGACTTTAAGAATCGGCCCCTGAGAACGAGCGCTGGCTTCGACCGCTCCACCGGTAGCCACCGAATAGCGCACGGGCAAAGCCGCACTGAACGCCTCGACCTGCGGACGCAACTCACGCACCAGCGCCGCCGGTTGCAGATGGCCAAGTACGTTGGCTTTCAGGGTAATGGTCGGCAGCCGGTCGCGACGCCAGACCAGCGGTTGCTCCTGCTCGTAACTCAAACTGGCGAAGGCCATCAATGGCACACTGGTCCCGCCGGGCACCGGAATCTGCAGGTTGCTCAAGGTTTGCAGCGAGGTCCGCTCACTGGCTTCGGCACGCCCGACCAGATCGACCAGATAGGTATCATCGCGAACCTTGGTGATGCTGGTGCCGGACACCAGGCTGTTGAGAATCTGCGCCACGTCTTCGGAAGACAGGCCGAACTGGCGCACCTTGTCTTGAGCGATATCAATTTTCAGTACTTTGCCTGGCTCGTTCCAGTCGTAGATGACCTGCCCGATATTAGCGTTGGCATCCAGGATGGCCGCCAGTGCCATGGCCTGGCTGCGAACTTGCTCGATGTCAGGACCGCTGACCCGATATTGCACAGGCCACCCCACCGGAGGCCCCATATTCAGCGGCTGCACATAGCCGCCAACGCCCACGAAGTCATCGCGAAAACGCTGACGCAAACGCTCGATCAACTGATCTCGCCCTTCCCCGCCACGGCTGACGATAACCAGTTGGCCATAAAACGGATTGCTCAACTGCTGATCCAGCGGCAAGTAAAAACGCACCGCGCCTTTGCCGACGTAAGAACTCCAGTGCAACACGTCCGGATCGTTCTTGAGCGTGGCTTCGAGGCGGTCCATGACCTGACGCGTACCGTCGATGGAGCCATTCTGCGGCATGTAGATATCGACGAGAATTTCCGGACGATCCGAATCCGGGAAAAACTGGTTTTGCAGTAACTTGCCCGCGAACAGCGACCCGACGAACACCAGCACGGTAAAGCCGATTACCCACCAGCGATGCTTGAGTGCTCCTGACAACGCCCGCCTGAATCCCGACATCCAGACGCCGCCCGCATGCTGATGAGCTTTGGGTACTTTGAGGATGTGCACGCCAATCAGCGGCGCAAACAACACCGCCACCAGCCATGAAAGCAGCAACGCCACTGCGATCACTGCAAACATGGTGAAGACGTACTCACCCGCCGAGCTGGAGTTCAGGCCAATCGGCACGAAACCGGCGACCGTCACCAACGTGCCTGTCAGCATCGGGAATGCCGTGGAGGTGTAGGCAAACGTGGCCGCCTGCTGCAATGAGTCGCCGCCTTCAAGCCGGGTCACCATCATTTCCACGGTGATCATCGCGTCGTCCACCAACAGCCCCAGCGCGATGATCAGTGCCCCTAAAGAAATACGCTGCATGGTGATGCCGCTGTACTCCATGAAGACAAAAACCAGCGCCAACACCAGCGGGATTGAACACGCCACGACGAGTCCAGCACGAATGCCCAGGCTAAGGAAACTCACCACCAGCACAATCAGAATCGCCTCGAACAACGCACGCGTGAAGCCGCCGATAGCCTTGTCCACCACCTCGGCCTGACTCGACACCAGATGCACATCGATACCCAACGGCAGCTCGCTGGCCAGCGCATCCATACGCTGCTGCAAGCGCATGCCGAAATCCTGAATATTGCCGCCCTGCTTCATGGCCACGGCCAGACCAATCGCTGGCTGGCCGTTGAAGCGAAACATCGAGCTTGGTGGATCGGCATAACGGCGCTCCACCGTCGCCAGATCACTCAGGCGAAAGAAGCGGTCACCGAAGCGCAGGTTGACGGCTTGCAGGTCACTTTCATCCGTGAACTGGCCGCTGGTGCGCACTGCAATCCTTTCCGGACCGGACTCGATGACACCGGCCGGCGTTACTGCGTTCTGCGCTTGCAGACTGGCGATGACCTGCCGCTGATCAATCCCCAGCGCCGCCAGCTTGCGCATGGAGAAGTTCAGGTAGATCACTTCACGTTGCGCGCCCAGCAACTCGATCTTGCCCAGGTCCTGCACACTTCGGATGTCCGCCCTGACTTGCTCGACATAGTCGCGCAACTGACGAAAAGAAAGCCCGTCGGCGGTAAACGCATAGATGCTGCCGAAGACATCACCGAACTCGTCGTTGAACGCAGGCCCTTGAATGCCTTCGGGCAGTTCACCCCGAATGTCCATGATCTTCTTGCGCACCTGATACCAGGCGGCGGGAATGTCAGCGCTGTGGGTGTCGCTCTTGAGGAAGACAAACAGCGTCGACTCACCGGCCAGGGTGTAGCTCTTCACATAGTCCAGCGCATCGATTTCCTCGAGCTTCTTTTCCATGCGGTCAGTGACCTGCTGCAAGGTCTCCTGCAGTGTCGCACCGGGCCAACGAGCTTGAATGACCATGGTCTTGATGGCAAACGAGGGATCCTCCTCACGTCCAAGATTCATGAACGACCAGCTTCCCATCAGCAGCGAAACGAACATCATGTACCAGACCAGTGTGCGGTGCCGAAGCCCCCAGGCAGACAGGTTAAAACGCTCCCTCACAAACTGACCTCGCGATCCATACGAACTCTCTGTCCTGCTCTCAGACCGTTGACTCCGGCGATGACCACCTTGTCACCGTCACGCAGCTCACCCTGCACACGCACCGACGCGCCGTGTCGGGCCAAAATGGTTACATCGCGGGAGCTCACGGTCGCAGACTGCGGATCAATGACCCACACCCGCGCCTGGCCCTCGCGCTCCAGCACAGCGCTGCCCGGCAGTTCGCGAAACGAATCGGCGACACTGCTGATCTCAATGCTCACCGTTGAACCCAGCCGAAAACTGTCAAGTACGGAATCCAGCGTCAGCCGTACACGCTGGGTGCGTGTCGTCGGATCAATCTGTGGCGACAACTGACGCACACGGGCGGCGACAAAAGCCTGCGGATTGAGCTGGGAAATCACTTGAATCCGAATGCTCTGATTCAGAGTGGCAACCAGATCCAGCGGCAGATCAACCACGGCTTCGCGGCTTTCAGGTCGGGCGAGGCTGACGACCGGATGACCGGTCGCAACCACCTGACCGACCTCGCCATGCCAATCAGTGACCACGCCATCGAACTCAGCCAGCAAACGGGTGTAGGACAGATGATCAGTAGCTTGCTGCAACGCATTGCGGGCCTGACTGAGAATGGCGTCCTGGGTTTGCAAATCACCGCTCATCTGATCCAGTCGCGCCTGAGCCCCCACGCCCCGCGCGATCAGTTGCTGATAGCGCTGCCGCTCTGCGCTCAATTGCTGCCAGGTCGCTTGGGCCTTGTTCAGTTCTGCCTGCCGGGCACGCAGTTGGTTTTGCTGACCGCTGGGCTCAAGGGTGGCGAGAAGATCACCCCGACGAACCCTGTCACCGATCTCGACCTGACGCGTTGCAATGCGGCCTGCCACTCGAAAACCCAGTTCAACTTCGTAGCGCGGCTGAATGCTGCCCGCAAAGCGGCCGTGAACATGCTGCTGCGCGTCGACCATTTCGATAAACAACACAGGCCGCTCGACAACCTCGCGCACAGGCTTGTCACGGCAGCCTGCGACCATCATGAAAATGATGCAGAACAACCAGACTTTGCAGATCAAAAGGATGCGAATGGCGGTGACCTTCATCGACTCGTCTCCGCTGCCAAAGCGATGACGTTGCTGTTGTCATCGTTCTTGTCATCGTTCTTGTCGTCATTCTTGTCATGGCCCTCGCGCGCAGCGACATCGACTCTCTGCCCCGGATACAAAAACTGCAGGCCGCGGGATACCACCCAGTCACCCTCTGCTAATCCGGATGCGATGACTACGTGACCCTGCTCATAACGCAACACCTGCACCTCAACCAGACGCACACGGCTCTGCTCGTCTACGCGCCAGACTGCAGGTTTGCCGTGACTGCGACTCAGAGCCGACCATGGCAGAGTGAAAGCCTTGCGGGCCTGAGAATCCAGCTTCGCGCTGACCACGGTGCCCAGGGCAAGATTGGCGGGAGCGTCTTGCAGCGCGACTCGTACCCGAAGGGTGCCGCTGGCAGAGGAGACAATCGGAGTGATCTCACGGATCCTGCCGGACAGCGTCAGGGCCGGATTGCCCAGCCCGCGAACACGTACGCGGCGACCTGGCTGGTCAGATTCCAGCAACGATTCGTAGGCCGCGAATACCGCCTCTCGCTCGCCATCATGGGCAAGACTGAAAACAGGTGTGGCGGCCTGCACCACCTGACCTTCTTCGGCATGACGTGCCGTGATGATGCCGTCGGCCACCGCAACCAGTTCGGTGTAGCTCAATTGGTCGCGCGCATTGGCCTGCTGCGCTTTCAGCGCGGCAAGATCGCCCCGCGCACTCTCCAGCGCAGACTGCGCTTTTTGATACTCGCTGAGATTGGTATAGCCCTTGGGCAGCAACGTTTGCTGACGCTGGTAATTGGTTTGCGCCAAACGCAGTCGCGATTCTCTGGCGGCAACTTCTGCATCGGCCGACGCCAGTTCAGTGTTTTGCTCCCGCGGGTCAAGCTTTGCCAACCTCTGCCCCGCTCGCACACGATCGCCCACATCGACAAAGCGCTGTACCAGCTTGCCGGACACCCGAAAAGCCTGCTCCGTGACCTTGCGCGCCTGGATATCGCCTGTCAGCTCGACGCTGGTCAGGACGTCGGAAGCAACCACTTCCTGAACCGCCACACGGACCAGTGTTTTCGACACAGGCTTATCGTCAGAACAGCCACTGAGGGAAAACAACAGCAAAACGTTGAGTCCCAGCGCCAGCCAAGGCTGGCGAACAACCCTTCCAGGATTCAAAAACCGGGAATTTCCGGCCACACCACAACACCCGCACAATTGCACAGCACAAGAAATATTCATCAACGACAAAGCCACAGCCCAGTGAAGTATCGCCACACCCGAAGACCGGGTGTCAGAACGAAGACCCGCTACCAAACAGCCAGAAGGCCGTTCTGCGCCTCAGGCAATCGCGGCTTCAGGCCAGGCATGACTGATTTCTTTCTGTGCACCGAGAAAACTCAGGACGGTTTTCTGCGAGTTCAACCAGGCGGCCTTGCTCTCAAGGTCGAGAAAGTGGCCGGTATCGGGCACAACATTGAAGCTGCTTTGCGCTATGTACGTGGAGAAACTGCGGGCATCTTCAACGGTGGTGTATTCATCTTTCTCGCCATTGACGAACAACACTGGGATCTTGATAGAAGAGAAACGCTCAACGTAATTACTGGCACTGAGTTTACGAATCTGGCTGATGTGAAAGTCGATCTGGCCGTATTCATGTTCAGCAAGGCTGATCAGGTGTTTGTAGTTATACAGTTTGAAAAGTCGCGGCAGGTACTTGCCCACGGTGTCGTTAAGCAACGAACCGATTTTTCGTTTTTCACGTGCGGCAAGGTAGAGCTGTGCCTTGTCGATGTAGTCCAGCATCGGCTCATTGAGCACTGGCGAGAACGAGCTGATGATCGCTTTCTCAACTGACGCGGGCGACTCGGAAAGCGCCAGCAACGCGGAAACGCCACCCCAGGATACTGAAAGCAAGTAATTGATTTTGTAGAGATTAATAATATTCAGAAGAATTCTGACTTCGTCTTCCTTGGTCACAATCGTATCGCCAGGATTGTGAGCTTTGGACTGGCCGGAGAACGGAAGATCGAACAGCACCAGATTGAAGTGTGGGGCCAGGTACTTCACCGTCTGACCAAACGAGCCGGTGGTCGACAGCGCGCCATTGACGAGCAGAACCGTCTTGGCGCTATCACTTTTCCAGTAAGTTTCGGTATAGATTTTGAACTCTTCGATATCGAGAATCTTTGTTTGCGCACCCATGACAGCCTCCTAGCTTTCGTAATTCCAATAGTTTTTAAGTTCTCTGCTTCGGCTGCCATGCCAAAGCCTCACCCGGTTACAGGCAAAATCCGTTGAGTTCTTGTTTTTAGGTGCATCGATAAGCTGAATCGATTAACGCTATTGTTAACGAATAAGAGAGCAAAAAACGACACCCTGTTGGCGTCATAAAAATGGCTAAGCGCTATTTTCGAAGGGAAACGAGAGTTCAGACATTGGATCCAACTATTGTTCACGGGCCTTCAAGAGCAATAGAGACTGGATGTCTTTCAATTTTTCTGATGGCTCGTGGAGGCCGATATGTGACAAAAGCGGCAATTTCTTGAAACATGTAGTTACAACTTCAGGCGGAACTTTTCGATTTTTCTTGTGACTTTCAGCCCGAAACGTTGATTTAGACGCGTTGATGCTCACCGACTTCGAAGGCCGCAATTAATTTGACGCGTTTTTGGAAAAGGGTTTTCACGCGGTGCTGGCGATGTCCAGCGACGCAAGTCGACATCTCGCGGATAAGGAATTCAACCTCGAATGAGGCACATTGCATTGAGGAAGATGAACGTCGCGGCGTGGAGGATTCCCGCCACTGAGCCCGGAGAAGCCCCATATTTATCTGCAAGCTTAAATCCCGTGGGAGCGAATTCATTCGCGAAGAGGCCGGTGCATCCGCAGCCTATGTATCGCCTTGTGCGCCGCCTTTCCGAATAAATTCGGTACCAGAGGTTCACTGTGAGCCAATTGAATGGATCTCATGGGAATCATTCGCCAGAGCGGCGTGTCAGCCCTTGATACTTTTCAATAATGCCCTCTTCGCGAATGAATTAGCTCCCACAGGTTCCACAATCCCGTAGGACTGGCTTTAGCCGGGAGGGCGTCGGTACATTCGCTAAATTTTCTTCCTCAGAAATACCGCTCTCCCGGCTAAAACGGAACGCCGCCCGGCCAGTCCTACAAGATCAAGCTTGAAGACAACCATAGAATCTCCCGCAGAATCTGCACGAGCCCGTAGTGGCGGCGATAAGGACACTTTCATCCAACTTTATCCCTCACCAAAACGCAGACGCAAAAAAGCCCGATCTGAGCACAAGGCTTAAATCAGGCTTTTTTGTGAAGATGGTCGGGGTAAGGGGATTCGAACTCCTGACATCCTGCTCCCAAAGCAGGCGCGCTACCGGACTGCGCTATACCCCGGGTGAAACTTTTTAAAGACGCCTCAACTAGCCGTCTGCGATCTGATGCGATTGGCATCAGATCTATAAGATTCGGCCCCGGCATTGCTGCTGAGGCCAAAAATGGTGGGTCGTGTGGGATTCGAACCTACGACCAATTGGTTAAAAGCCAACTGCTCTACCAACTGAGCTAACGACCCAAAAATGGTCGGGGTAAGGGGATTCGAACTCCTGACATCCTGCTCCCAAAGCAGGCGCGCTACCGGACTGCGCTATACCCCGATACAGCTACACATTGAAATCTGGCTCCACGACCTGGACTCGAACCAGGGACCCAGTGATTAACAGTCACTTGCTCTACCAACTGAGCTATCGCGGAACGTATCGATTTCAGATGCAACTTTTACAACTTACTGCTCTGAACTAACGCGCTGTTAACTTGTTAATTCAGCCTCTTCGATGTGTTTGCATCGCTGCGTTCACGTCTCTGAGGCGCGCTATTCTACAATTTTAAAAAGAGGTGTCAACCCCTTAAATTGCTTTTAAGACAATGATTTGCGATTTTTTTTCAGATGGCCTTTCGGCCCTCGCAAATTCATCAATCAGCAGCGCCAGGCTCACCTGCAATAACCCATCGCTGGCGAGCCTGAACTGCAAACCCCATCAGTTGAAGACGATTTCGTCGTCGACCACTGTGCCGGTGACGCTGGAGCCGGGCATGAAACCACC
Organism: Pseudomonas quasicaspiana; assembly: GCF_021147825.1. Taxonomy (NCBI): domain Bacteria; kingdom Pseudomonadati; phylum Pseudomonadota; class Gammaproteobacteria; order Pseudomonadales; family Pseudomonadaceae; genus Pseudomonas; species Pseudomonas quasicaspiana. The sequence continues at coordinate 44,461 of NZ_JAGTPI010000040.1, read as the reverse complement.
CGACAGAATCAACTGCGCCAGTGGGTTCTCGATCCAGCGCTGGATAGCACGCTTGAGCGGACGAGCGCCGTAAACCGGGTCGTAACCCACCGCGATGAGTTTATCCATCGCCTCGGGGCTCAGCTCCAGTTTCAGTTCGCGTTCGGTCAGACGGCTGCGCAGGCGAGCCAGCTGAATATCCGTAATGCCGGCAATCTGGTCGCGGGCCAGAGGTTCGAAGATCACCACTTCGTCGATACGGTTCAGGAACTCCGGCCGGAAGTGATTGCTTACCGCATCCATCACCGCCGCGCGCTGTGCTTCGCGATCCCCGGAAAGCTCGATGATCTGCGCCGAGCCCAGGTTGGAGGTCATGACGATCACGGTATTGCGGAAATCCACTGTACGACCATGGCTGTCAGTCAGGCGACCGTCTTCCAGCACCTGCAGCAAGATGTTGAACACATCCGGATGCGCCTTCTCCACTTCGTCCAGCAAGATCACGGAGTAAGGCTTGCGACGCACCGCCTCGGTGAGATAACCGCCTTCTTCATAACCTACATAGCCTGGTGGTGCACCGATCAGTCGAGCCACGGAATGTTTCTCCATGAACTCGGACATATCGATACGCACCATCGCTTCTTCAGTGTCGAACAGGAACTCCGCCAGCGCCTTGCACAGCTCGGTCTTACCGACACCGGTTGGGCCGAGGAACATGAACGAACCACTTGGGCGATTCGGATCAGACAAACCGGCACGAGAGCGACGTACCGCGTTGGAAACCGCAACCACCGCTTCGTTCTGACCAATCACGCGCTGGTGCAGCAAGCTCTCCATACGCAGAAGCTTGTCGCGCTCACCTTCGAGCATCTTCGACACAGGGATCCCGGTCCACTTGGAGACGACTTCGGCGATCTCCTCTTCAGTCACTTTACTGCGCAGCAACTGATTCTCAGGCTTGCCATGCTGGTCGACCATTTGCAGGCTGCGTTCCAGGTCCGGAATGATCCCGTACTGCAATTCAGCCATACGATTCAGATCGCCACGCCGACGGGCGGCTTCAAGCTCTTGGCGCGATTGTTCGATCTTCTGCTGAATCTGCGCAGAACCGGTGACCTCGGCTTTTTCCGAGGTCCATATTTCTTCCAGGTCAGCATATTCACGATCCAGACGAACGATTTCTTCCTGAAGTTTTTCCAGACGCTTGATCGCGGCTTCGTCGTCTTCTTTCTTTAATGCCTGGGATTCAACCTTCAGCTGGATAAGTCGGCGTTCAAGACGGTCGAGCACTTCCGGCTTGGAGTCGATTTCCATACGAATACGGCTGGCCGCTTCGTCGATCAGGTCAATGGCCTTGTCCGGCAACTGCCGATCGGTGATGTAACGATGGCTCAGCTTTGCGGCCGCAATGATCGCGCCGTCAGTGATCGCGACTTTGTGGTGAACCTCATAGCGCTCCTTCAAGCCACGCAGGATCGCGATGGTGTCTTCTTCACTCGGCTCATCCACCAGCACTTTCTGGAAGCGCCGCTCAAGGGCCGCGTCCTTCTCTATATATTGGCGGTACTCGTTGAGCGTGGTAGCACCGACACAATGCAGCTCACCACGCGCCAACGCAGGCTTGAGCATGTTGCCTGCATCCATGGAGCCTTCGCCTTTACCGGCGCCGACCATGGTGTGCAGTTCGTCGATGAACAGGATGATCTGGCCGTCCTGTTTGGAAAGCTCATTGAGCAGTGACTTCAGGCGCTCCTCGAACTCACCCCGAAACTTGGCACCGGCGATCAGTGCGCCCATGTCCAGAGACAGCAAGCGCTTGCCTTTAAGGCCATCCGGCACTTCACCATTAATGATGCGCTGAGCGAGACCTTCAGCGATGGCAGTTTTACCCACGCCAGGTTCGCCGATCAGCACCGGGTTGTTCTTGGTACGGCGTTGCAGCACCTGAATCGTCCGACGGATTTCGTCGTCACGGCCGATCACCGGGTCGAGCTTGCCTTCTTCGGCGCGCTTGGTGAGGTCGACGGTGTACTTATCCAGAGCCTGGCGCGACTCCTCGACATTAGGGTCGTTGACCGCCGAGCCGCCGCGCAGGTTGCTGATGGCATTTTCCAGCGCCTTCTTGCTGACACCTTGGCCAAGCAGCAACTTGCCCAGCTTGCTGTTTTCGTCCATGGCCGCCAGCAAGACCAGCTCGCTGGAGATGAACTGGTCGCCCTTCTGCTGCGCCAGACGATCTGCCTGATTAAGCAGACGCGCCAGATCCTGGGACATGTTCACGTCGCCCGTCGGGTTCTGGATTTTCGGCAGTTGGTCGAGCTCTTTGCTCAATTCTTTGCGCAGACTGTTGATGTCGAAGCCCACTTGCAGCAGCAGTGGCTTGATAGTGCCGCCTTGTTGATCAAGCAACGCCTGCATCAAGTGCGCAGACTCGATGGCCGGATGGTCAAGGCCTACCGCCAGGGATTGGGAATCGGATAACGCTAACTGTAATTTGCTGGTCAATCTATCGATACGCATTAGTCACCTTCCTATATAAGCAGGCCGGAGCAAATAAACACACCTATGAAAAAAACCTGCTGGATGCCCACTACATGCGGGCAATTGCGTGAGATTCAAGCTGAAATTGATTGACGCAGATCAGCAATCCAGTGAGACGTCTGAACGATAGCCCCACGAATGAGATCCCGCACGGGTAACAGTGATGGTAGGAGCGAACTTGTTCGCGAGATTGGGCGGCATGCGATGTTTATCTATCGCCTGCACCCTTTTTCGCGAACAAGTTCGCTCCTACCTGACTGGATCTATCCAGATCAGCGAAGCAAAGCGGCCGTTTCGGGCGCTCTGGCGGTAGGAATAGAAGCGAGGATCAGTAAAGGTATCGAAGCCACCGCCATAAACAGCGGTGATCCCGTGGGCCGCCAGTCGCAGGCGAGCAAGGGCATAGATGTCGGCCATGAACCGGCCAGGATTTTTGCTGGGTATAAATGCGGCGTCAGTTTGCGGATGCGTGCTTATAAAAGCCTCACGAACTTCCCCACCCACTTCAAAGGACGGTTGGCCAATGGCAGGGCCAAGCCAGACCATGATGTCCTCAGGGGCCACTTGCAGACTGTCGGCCGCCGCCTCCAGCACACCGGCCGCCAGACCACGCCAACCAGCGTGAGCAGCCGCCACACGAGTACCGGCCCGATCACAGAAAAGAGCAGGCAGGCAATCGGCGGTCATGATGGTGCAGGCAATGCCCGGGGTTGCAGTCCAGCTGGCGTCAGCCTCGACAACTTGAGTCGGGTCGGCCTCAGCAACCACCACGCCATGCACTTGCTTGAGCCAGGCAGCCTGAATCTTCAGCTCCGAGGTCAGACGCAGGCGATTGGCAGCAACGGCTTGCGGATCATCATCAACATGATCACCCAGATTGAAACTGTCGAACGGCGCCAGACTGACGCCGCCGTTACGGGTTGTGACGCAGGACTTGATTCCCGCAGGCGCGGGCCAGTCGGGAATCAGCCAGTCACTCACCCGATGAACGCCTCGCGATCCTGCTTGAGCAGCGACAGCAGCCAGACGAAATCGTCAGGCAGCGGCGATTCCCAGCTCATGCGCTTACCGGTGGTCGGATGATCCAGCTCCAGGAAGCGAGCATGAAGCGCCTGACGCGGGAAGGTTTTCAACGAGTCGACCATGGTCACACTGGCGGCTGGCGGAATGCGGAAACGACCGCCGTAAGCCTGATCACCCACCAACGGATAGTTGATATGCGCCATGTGCACACGAATCTGGTGGGTACGGCCGGTTTCCAGCTTGACCCGCACATGGGTGTGGGACCGGAAACGCTCAAGCACGCGATAGTGACTCACCGCCTGCTTGCCGCCTTCCATCACCGCCATGCGCTGGCGTTGCTGACCGTGACGGCCAATCGGCGCGTCGATCTTGCCACCGGCAGTGACAACACCGATCACGATGCATTCATAGATGCGGCTCACGGTACGGCTTTGCAACTGAGTGACGAGCTGGGTCTGTGCCTGAATCGTCTTGGCGACCACCATCAGACCGGTGGTGTCCTTGTCGAGACGGTGCACGATACCGGCGCGCGGCACGTTGATAATGTCCGGCACGTGGTGCAGCAAGGCATTGAGCAGCGTGCCGTCGGCGTGACCGGCAGCGGGATGCACCACCAGACCGGCAGGTTTATTGATGACCAGGATCTGATCGTCTTCATAGACGATATCGAGTTCGATGTCCTGAGCGAGCCATTCTCCCTGGGCCTCCTGCTCTGCAATCAATTGCAGGACAGCACCACCGTGTACGATGTCACGGGGGCGCAAGACGCCTCCGTCAACCGTCAGACGGCCGTCCTTGATCCAGGCAGAAAGGCGCGAGCGAGAGTGCTCAGCGAATAATTGTGCAGCGACTTGATCGAGGCGTTGACCGCCCAATTCGGACGGCACCTCTGCGCGAAGTTCTATATTTTCGGACATGGCCAGACTAGGTGGCGGCTAGCCTTTGGTTTCGGCAGCGCGCTTGTGGTTAAATACGGCGTCTTTTGCCCCGGGGGTTCCGCGGGGTGCTCATCATAACAGGACGGTCACGCCCAAGACAGCGACCGTTATAGGGACGCAAGCCGCCATGCAAGTGAAACACCTGCTGCTGATAGCCATCCTCGCACTCACCGCTGCCTGCTCGTCGAAGGAAGTGATTGACGAAAACCTGAGCGAAGTCGAGCTGTACCAGCAGGCGCAGGCCGACCTGGGTAACAACAGCTATTCGACTGCCACAGAAAAGCTCAAGGCGCTGGAGTCGCGTTATCCATTCGGTCGCTATGCTGATCAGGCACAGCTCGAACTGATTTACGCGAACTACAAGAACGGTGAGCCGGAAGCTGCGAAATCCGCTGCCGAACGCTTTATCCGCCTGCACCCGCAGCACCCGAACGTCGACTACGCCTATTACATGAAAGGCCTGACTTCGTTCGACCAGGACGTTGGCCTGCTGGCGCGCTTCCTGCCGCTGGACCAGACCAAACGTGACCCGGGTGCCGCGCGTGACTCGTTCAACGAGTTCGCGCAACTGACCAGTCGCTACCCGAACAGCCGCTATTCGCCGGATGCCAAGCAGCGCATGATTTATCTGCGCAACCTGCTGGCCTCCTACGAAATCCACGTTGCCGACTACTACCTGACTCGTCAGGCTTATGTCGCTGCCGCCAACCGTGGCCGTTACGTGATCGAAAACTTCCAGGAAACCCCATCCGTGGGTGATGGCCTGGCGGTGATGGTCGAGTCCTATCAGCGTCTGCATCTGGACGATCTGGCGGCCACCAGCCTGGAAGTGCTCAAGGCCAACTACCCGAACCATCCACAACTGGTTGACGGTCAGTTCGTGCCGCGTGAAGCCGAAGCGGACAACCGCTCGTGGCTGTCCAAGGCGACTTTGGGCCTGATCGAAAGCAATCCGCCGCTGCCGCCGGGTGAAACCCGCGCCAACCAGGACGTGATCAAGCAGTACGAAGACGCCAAGCAAGCCATCCCGCGTGAGCTGCTTCCGGAGAATCAGGAAGAGCTCGACGAGCAGGAACGCGAAGCGAAAGGCGAAAAAGACCGCTCGTGGTTCAGCTACATGACGTTTGGTATGTTTGACTGATATCAGCGTTAACAAGAAAGAGGCCTGCGGGCCTCTTTTTTTGTGCCCCGATGTTGAGTGTTCTGTAGGAGTTCACCCCGGTGTCCCTGACACTACGCTGTCGCGCAGCAAACATGTGACCTGGAGCTGCCGAAGGCTGCGATGGCGGTGTGTCCGGAGAAACGCTTCGCAGCCTTCGGCAGCTCCTACAGAAAATGCATTCCCATTGAAGGATTACAGTCTGATGGACAATGACCAACTTGCAGGAGAGACGACTTCCCGGCTAAAGCCAGTCCTGCGGGCTGAAGCTATTCCAATAGCCTCTGCTTCGCTACACTGCCGAATCTCCAATCACTAAGCTGGAAATCATGATTCGCTTAATTATGTGGGTCGCGCTGATCGCGGCGGTTGTGTGGTTCGTCAAGCGTCTACTCAACCCGCCTGCCCCACGTCGCAAAGCTCCGCCCCCTGAAAGTGTGGCAGCACCCATGGTGCGTTGCGCTCAATGCGGTGTGCATTTGCCTCAGGACCGCGCCATCAATCAGGGCCAGCAATGGTATTGCAGCGAGGCACATCGCCTGGAAGGGCCGGCGACTCGCGATCGCTGAGCTGCGTCGGTTCTGAAGGAGTGATCGTGTTCACGAGGCCTTTTGCCTGACACACTGTTTCGCGAACACGTTCACTCCTACAGCAGCCCTGCCACCCTACCGCCAGGCGCATAGGGTGCCGCATCAATCACCGGCTTACGCCCAACCAGCAGATCCGCCAGCAACTGGCAGGACGCGGGCGCCAACACAAGGCCGTTACGATAATGGCCACAGTTGAGCCACAGGCCTTCAAAACCCTGCACGGGACCAATATAGGGAATGCCCTCAGGCGAGCCTGGACGCAGGCCAGCCCAGTGACCGACCACCTGAGCGTCAGCCAACGCGGGAAGCAGCTCCACCGCAGAGGCCTTGAGGCTTTCCAACGCCACATCGGTCGGGGTTTTGTCGAAGCCCTCGAGCTCCAGGGTACTCCCCACCAGAATATGTCCGTCGCGGCGAGGGATCGCATATCGCCCTTTGGCCAGCACCATACTCGTTAGAAAATCCGACGCGCACTTGTACAGAATCATCTGGCCTTTGACCGGCTCAACCGGCAGTTCAAGGCCGAGGATCTTGAGCAACTCTCCGCTCCAGGCACCTGCTGCAAGAACCACCTGATCGCCCAGAATATCCCCGGAGAACGTGCTCACGCCCAACACCCGATCACCCTGACGGACAAAGCCAGTGACTGCACATTGCTCATGAACGGTGACATTGGGGAGCGCCAGTAACGCCGTTTTCAGGGATTTGACCAATCGTGGATTGCGCACGTTGGCGACGTTGGCCATGTAGATCGCACGCTCATAACCCTCGCCCAGCACGGGCACAGCGTCGTGAACCGCCGAGATATCCACAGCGCTGAGCGGTCGCGCCTCTCGGGCTGCCCACTCCAGAGCTTGCTGTTCGTCATCCAGATCCAGCCAATACAAACCGGTGGTATGCACTTCGGGATCGACCCCGGTCTGTGCAAACAGACGCTCCGCCAGTTGTGGATAGAAATCCTGCGACCAGTGCGCCAATGCTGTGACTGCGGGGCTATAGCGCCACGGGTAGAGCGGGGAAACAATGCCACCGCCCGCCCACGACGCTTCTTGCCCGACACCGGAACGGTCCAGAAGGATGACCTGATCAACTTGGGATGCGAGGTTGAAAGCGGTCAACAAACCGATCACACCACCGCCAACAATCACAACCTGCTGCCTGGACATCGTGTTCTCGTTCAAAAGAATTGGGGGATCAGCGGCCCCAGCAATCCTTGCTCGCAAGACCCGTTGAGTTACTGATAGCGCCGGTATTGGTAATGATGAAGTTACCGCATTTGTCACCGTTCATCATCGAGCCGGCGTTAGGCTTCGCAGTCAAGGTGAACGTCTGGGCAGCCCGCTCAGGGACGATCGTGTAATAAGCGTTGCCAGCCGAAAGGGTCAGCGCGGGACTGTTCGGAGCATCCGAATACACACCGCCATAACGCGAATAGTATCGCTCCAGCGCCTGAGCCTGCTCATTCAACAAGCTGGCAATTTCCGCCCTGTGGGTACGCCTGACGTATTCCGTATAGCTGGGATACGCGATGGCCGCCAGAATACCCACAATCGCTACGACAATCATGAGTTCGATCAAGGTAAAGCCTGTTGATCTGCTTCGCATACACCGTATTCCTTACTGTATCTGCCGCCACATGATGCGTTGATAAATGTTGGCAGGGCCGCCTTTTTCCTGCAACGAGGTAGCTTGGCCGCCACTCGAATCGATCAGGTACTTTGTGTCATCGCGGCCGGAAGTGCCCGAAACAATTGCAGCCAGGTTCGGGATGCCCGTACCAATGCCAATACCGGCAACAATTGTATCGGCAGAGTCGATCCTGCCATCGCCGTTGGTATCCAGGACCTGATAATTGAGCATGCCCCCCTTGGCTGCATCCAGCTCGAACAGACGCCCGATGCCGGTACTTTCACAAGGGTCGCTGGAGTTCACCGCCGCCGTTGTGAATATTATCCGGCCACGGCTGGTTTGCGCCGGGTAGATGATACGCTCACCCACGTAGGGATCCGTGGTGGACAAGGTCATGTACCAGCCTTTTCTAAGGGTCCAGTCCACATCGTTATTGGACGTCGTGAAGTAAGTCGCACCATTTCCCGTGATTGTGCCGGTAATGTTTTGCGGTTGCAGATTGTTCTGGACGTACCCGCCAGTAGCCGCGTCCCCATCCCAGATCGCGTAAAACGCTTGCTGGCTGTTAGTGGTCTTGTCGGAGATTTCACTAAACTTGCCAGTGCCGAAATAAACCATCTTGCCGTTGAGAGGATGATCCAGCAGCAACGGCTGAGCGGTAATAGGTTGCGGGGTGTTATCCGGTGCGGTGGCCGTAAACAGTGGCTTGCCGCTGAAGGCCACGCTCCAGTTGGCTGCGGAGGAACTGCTCATGTCGAACTTCCACAAGCGCCCTTTCAAATCTCCCGCATAAGCCGCCTGCACGACGTTTTGCGCATTGACTCGCAGTTTGACGGAAGACAGCCCGTTGTCCGCCAGCTTTGCTGACGCTGGAATAGGGATCTCCCTGATCAGCGCACCGGTATTGGCATTTAGCACGAATAACGACGCGTCGCCGGTAAAACTGCCATAACCATTGCCCATCACTACGATGCTCGTACCATCGGCCATCCGTGCAACGTCAGGTTTGGAGTAGGCGTAACCCAGATTGTTGAAGAGATTGGCAGGCGTCGAAGTATCCGGAGCCTTCACCTCCCAGAGTGCCTGGATCGAGTTATCGCTCTCGAAGAGTTTGATCGCAAAAAAAACTTTGCCGCCCGCGCCTGTGCCGCCAAACGCAATGGTGCGCCAGGATGTTCCTGCCTGAGTATCAAAAACCGCAATCTGGCCGTCGACCGTAAATTTATGAGTGCCGGAGCCATAGGTTGTTGAGGCAATGGTCGCCAGTGAAGCCAACGAAGTAGAAGGCATGTACGCATAGCGTCGCGCCCCGTTATCGGGGTTGATGACGTTGAAGAACCCGTCGTTGGCGTTAACCAGCAGGTTGTAATTCATGCTCGACGCTTTCCTCGTCAAATAAGTCGAGTACGTCGTGTTGCCCGCCATATCAGCAGAAGTTTTGTCGGTTGGCAGCGCCGGGATCAAAGGCGAGTTGATAATGTCGCCCAGCAAAATCGTGCGGGTACGCAGTCTTGCATTGGCGGTGCCTTTGCTCCAGTTCACGACTTGCGCGCCAGTCACCCCGGCAGGTAAGTTGGTCAGCGTGGCGTCGAACGCAGTTTTCTGGGTGCCGGTCAGGTTGTTGTAATCGAGAACCATCCTGGCGCCCGACACAGTATTCCAGGATTCGAAAAGCGGGCCGGGAGACGAGCTGGTAATCAGGTTGTCCGTGCTCCACAACGCGGTGCTCAACGCACCGGTTGTGGCATTGAGATTGAATGCTTTGAGCGTGCCGTGCCAGTCCTTGGGGTCGTACATCGTCTGGTAGAAGCGCGTACCGCTGCTCAAAGTGGCCGAGTTGGTCGCCCCGCCGCCACCCGATCCGGCCTTGGCATAAATATCACCCAATGCCAGATTCAATGCAGCGGTCAGCCCGGCGCTATCACCGGTCTGGTAGTACTTGCCGCGACCATGGCTGTTATCTGCGGCGTCAATCAGCATCTGGTCCGATGATGTCGTGAAGCCGATGGTGTAAGTACTCATGTTCTGTACGTTGAAACCCGTGGTGTCCCAGCTTTTGCCCGTCAGATCGGTTCCATTTGCCGCTTTGCGCATATCAATGTCGTAAGCAAACCGGGCCAGGTCATCCAGATAAAGTGTGTCACCCTCATCATCGCCGCCATCACTGTTGCTGGTGATCGGGTTGGTGCCATCGTTGGCGACGTTGTCCCAGTTAGGTAGAGAGCGGGAGGTATCAGCAACGTCATCCGGATCATCACCGGGAAACGTTCTGTCAAACGTGGGCAAACCATCGGTGATGACGACCCCGTAGTTCTTTTGGCATCGGTATTGAATCGGGCTGGTGTAGGTCGTCGTCGGGCGCGGATAATTGGACGTCATCCCGCGAAAATAGCGGGTTATCTCATAGTAGGTTTCAGCCAGTGGCGTATTGGCTGTAGGCGTCAGCGCTGTAATAGCATTTTTCAAATTAGTGATATTTATATTGGCTTGTGCCTGATTGACACCATTTGGCTGATAAGTCGTTGCTGTGACCGGTGAGAGATCGGTGATCACTCTGGAAATGCGACCCCCAGGGCCTCGATCGCCGCCGTTGATGGGTTCATTGAACTGTGCGAGGCCGATACGTAGCGAGGTGTTGTTGGTTACTAGATTGGTCGCAACACTCTTCGCAACATTCATTCGGTAGTCGGTGGGAATGTTACCGGTGGTGTAGTCCCTGAAACCCTGCAAGTTTTGTGGAACCTGATCAATCAGCCAGGACAGGTAATTGGCGGTGTAACGAGTCTCACCATTACCCGCAGGATCTGGCAGTTTCATACAACGCTGAAAGCCGTTCCGATAAATAGGTATTCCGCCAAGCAGACATTGAAGCGAAAGGCCCAGAGCTCCAAATGAGCTGACCTCCGCAAGAGAAATGGCCTGACTTCCCGAAATTTCCTTCAGGTCCAGGCAAGGCACTACAAGCAGTCCCCTCAGGCAGTTAGGAAGATAGCTAACCGGGGTGCGGGCAATCGTGGAATCAAACCCCGAAGCCCAAATAATGTTGTACATACTCCCCGAGTTATCCACCAGCAACATCAAGTTGGGCGGTACAGCCGGAGAGCTGAGCAACGGCACTTGCGCGGGAGTAAATGCATAAGCAGGGGCTGTCAGGTACAACGCCAGTAATGCACCGTAGAGGTACTTCAGCAAACGGCCCGACGACTTAACAAAAGGCATAAATGCTCTCCAATACCGTTCTCGACGTCCCGATAAGCACACTCGCCGTCACGCGATAAAGTGTGAAGGAAGTACTGGCCGAACAGCTCGGGGGGCGATTGGCCGGGGTGGTTGTCGTGCCAAGGTTCTGAATGACGTAAAAACCTTCTCCCCACGCGACCCACGGAACACCCGCAGAGCTATTGCCCGCAGCGGTGACAGTCGATGAATCTGTTGGAGGCGCACAACCGGCCGGAGGGGTGCAGGCGGCCAGCGAATAATTGGGGGCCTGAATCGCCGACTCGCCCACTCGCAGTGTCGCTTCCGCAATCTGAAAAGACCTATTACGCAATGACACGCTACCTGCCATTTTCTCCTGCAAGGTCGCGTTCTGCATCGACGAGACGCCCACCAGCGTCAGTAGCAGCAAAAAGACCAGGCTGACCAGCAGCACCATACCCTTCTGTTGTCGGGGCAATCCTGGCGAGGAAGCTAAGATTCTTTTCTTCATGGCAGTCCCCATCAGAAACGGTTACGCAAAGCAGCAACAACGTTATAGGTTTGATCGCGAACCCTGCCGTTTGGATCAGTCACTGTGAGGGTCAAGCGCACGCTGCGAATATTGTTGGCCAGGGCACTACTGCCAATCACCGTGGTGTAGGACATGGGCGAACCCGTCAAACCAAAAGAGACGGCAAACCGACCCACATTGCTCACCAACGGCTGTGCTGAATCGGAGCCGGTACCGACCTTCACATTCAGGTTCGTACCGGTCAGGCTGTAAGTGATCTTACGGAGGGGGAAGCTGATTTCCCCTGATGCCGGAGTTCTTGCACCGTTATATATTCGGGTATAAGTCCTGCAATCGGACACGACGGTCCAGGTCGGAGTGCTACCCGATGTCCCCACATCGGCGGTGATAAGTGTCAACGTATTGCTCGCGTTATCCCAAAGGATTGGGGTAAGGAAATCAGGGGGTTTGACAATCGACGGTGCCACTGGAGTCGTCGTGTCGAGATCCAGACAGCCGAACATTCCGGTCATGCGGATTTCCTGCATCATTTTGCTGAGAGCAAAGCGCGCATCTTCCTGCATCCGTGCAGCAGCGTTCTGAGACTGATACGTACCTTTGGAAGCGATGAAAATCTGCACGATCCCCATACTGACAATCAAACCCAGCACCAGCGCGACCATGATCTCGACCAGGCCAAAACCCCGGGCTATTTTCTTCATTGAGCCACCACATCGTCGACACCAATACGCGAGGTCAGAACAAATTGTCGCGCATTGGTCGCGCTAGCGGTTTTACCCAAACCGGTATCGCTCGCGGCCGCCGCCCGGGTGTCATCCCAAGTGATGGTAATAGTCACAACCCGCTTGTCGATCACGACACTGCTGGCCGCGCCCGCCGCGCCCGCAAATGCTGTGATATTGCTACTGAAGTCAAACTTGTCTTGAGCAACTGCATCATTAGGGTTAGCCGCAGAGGGCGCACCGGCCAGCGATGCCAGGCCGTAGCTGGCCAAAACAGTGGAGCCACTGTTAGTCGCATTGCCATCCATGTTCGCCCGAATACGATCCATCATGTCATAGGCAATGAAGCTCGCCTGACTGGTCATGGCCGAGCTGTCGGTGTACCTAAGGGCGTTCAATTGAATGGCCGCAGCCCCCAAGAGGCCAATGCCCAATATCAACACCGACACCAACACCTCGATCAGCGTCATGCCAACCTGACGGCTCTTTCGTCCCTTACCCATCGCAATTCCCACTCGAAACAATTCGGCCGTTCAAGCATACATACACAGTCTTGGTGATAGTCGTGCCTAGTGTGTAAGTCATTGCAACCGCCGTGGCCGGAGCCGAAAGGCCGCCGAGGTTATTGAACTCGATCAGGTTGACATTGGGGACCGCGAGCCCAGCGCCACTGCTCATCGGCGCGGTCACACGCAAAGCGGCACCGGTTACATTGGATGACGGAACCACCTTGAGCGCAGTATTCCAGCCTGCACCGTCGACATTGGGCCGCACCTGAACATTCACTCCACGGTTTATCGCCTCAAGCCGCGCAAAGTTGAGGGCGCGCTGAAGATCACTGATTTCGGTATCGGCTTTTGAGTTCTGTATCGAGCTATTGAAACTGGGAATGGCGATAACCGCGAGTATCCCAACCAACGACACAGTGATTAACAATTCGACGAGGGTGAACCCCTTGGATCGCTGGGTCATTGAGTGTCTCCTAGACGTTACGACTATAGGACAGCATCCCCGCCCGAAACTGTAAACAAGGATGTACGGTAGTTTGACAGGGACGAATGCCCGCATGGCATTCAAATGAGAATTTCCACGGAGGGAAACGTATGAAACAGGCAGGTTTCACGATCATTGAGCTGGCAGTGACGATGCTGATCATTGGAATAGTTCTCACCCTCACCGCTCCCGCTTTCAGTGAATTCCTGATGAGTCAGCGCCGCATTGATGCCGCGCAACAACTGGCCAGCGGGATACGCACAGCACGCACGGAAGCGATTTTACGAAGTCAGCCTGTGGTGATCCGGGCGATTGATAAGGATTGGAGCAAGGGCTGGCAGATCGTTGTGGACCCGAAAGGCAGCGAAGATGATCTGGTGCTGACGGAGCGCACTCGAAGCGGGAAAGTGCCGATTTTTGGAAATTTTCATGTCGTCAGGCAAATTCGCTTTAACGCGTTGGGTGTTCCAGCAGGTAATGGCTTTGTTGCAGGCAGGTTGTTCATTTGCGACGCGAAAGAAGCGGTCAGCCACCACGCGGTGGTGATGGCCAGAACGGGCAGAGTCCAAATTGAGAGTGAAACGAAGCCGGAAGAGCTTTGCGGTTAATTCATCTGAATCGGGTCCTACAGACTTCCACCTGCAAAGGCATTTCCCGTAGGAGCTGCCGAAGGCTGCGAGGCATTTAACCTGATATACCGCGATCGCAGCCTTCGGCAGCTCCTACAGAGTGTGTTTGCCAGATTACAACAGCGACTTGACCCGCAGTTCCTTGGGCATCGAGAAAGTGACATTCTCTTCGCGGCCAGCCAGCTCGTCAGCACCGGTCGCGCCCCAGGCGTGCAGTTGCTGAATCACGCCACGCACCAGTACTTCCGGCGCGGAAGCACCTGCGGTGATGCCGATGCGCCCGACGCCATCGAACCACGCACGTTGCATGTCTTCTGCGCCATCGATCAGATAGGCCGGGGTTGCCATGCGCTCCGCCAGCTCGCGCAGCCGGTTGGAGTTCGAGCTGTTCGGACTGCCAACAACCAATACCACGTCGCACTCATCAGCCAACTGCTTGACCGCATCCTGCCGGTTTTGCGTGGCGTAGCAGATGTCATCCTTGCGCGGCCCGCCAATTGCCGGGAATCGCGTGCGCAGGGCATCAATAACGCGGCTGGTGTCGTCCATGGACAACGTAGTCTGGGTCACGAACGCCAACGCTTCAGGATTACGCACCTGTAGATTGGCGACGTCCTCTTCATCCTCGACCAGATAGATCGCACCACCGTTGCTGGCATCGTACTGCCCCATGGTGCCTTCAACTTCCGGATGCCCCTGATGGCCGATCAGAATGCACTCCCGACCGTCACGACTGTAACGCGCGACTTCGATGTGAACCTTGGTCACCAGCGGACACGTCGCATCGAACACTTTCAGGCCACGACCCGACGCTTCAGTACGTACGGCTTGCGAAACGCCATGGGCACTGAAGATCACGATTACGTCGTCAGGTACTTGATCCAGCTCCTCGACGAAGATCGCGCCACGAGCGCGCAGGTCTTCGACAACGAATTTGTTATGAACCACTTCATGGCGCACATAGATCGGCGGGCCAAACACTTCCAGGGCGCGATTGACGATTTCGATCGCACGATCCACTCCAGCGCAGAAGCCGCGGGGGTTGGCGAGTTTGATTTGCATGGGGGGCCTCGTGTCTACGTGCGAAACAGCCCGGCCGTAGCAGGCCGGGCTCAGGTTCAAGCGTGCTTAAAGCGCCTTGACCTCGAAGATTTCCACTTCGAAGCTCAGGGTCTTGCCCGCCAGCGGGTGATTGAAGTCGATGGTCACTTGCGCATCATCGAAAGCTTTCACCACACCCGGCAGCTCAGTATTGGCCGCATCATTGAAGATCACCAGCAAGCCTTCCGACAGCTCCATGTCCTGGAACTGCGAACGCGGGATGATCTGGACGTTTTGCGGGTTCGGCTGACCAAAGGCATTTTCCGGCAGAACCTGCACGGTGCGCTTGTCTCCAGCCTTGAAGCCGAACAGCGCCGCTTCAAAACCAGGCAGCAGGTTGCCGTCACCCACCTTGAACGTGGCCGGAGCCTTGTCAAAGGTGCTATCGACTGTTTCGCCGTTCTCCAGGCGCAAAGCAAAATGCAGAGTGACTTCCGTGTTCTGACCGATGCGTTGCTCGGTCAATAACTGTTCAGTCATTAACGGTTTCTCCGGTTTTTTTGCTCTTGAACATGTCCAGCGCCAGCATGATCGCACCAACAGTAATGGCGCTGTCAGCGATATTGAATGCCGGGAAGCCGTGCTCTTTCCAATGAACAAAAATGAAATCGATGACGTGACCGATAGCGACACGGTCGTACAAGTTGCCGAGCGCGCCGCCCAGTATCAATGCCAGAGCAATGGCCAGCCAGGTGTCATCACGCCCTAAACGCTTGAGCCAGACCACCAGCACCACACTGACCACAACGGCGATCAGGGCGAACAGCCAGCGCTGCCAGCCCGAGCTGTCGGCCAGGAAGCTGAACGCCGCGCCAGTGTTGTAAGCGAGCATCCAGCTGAAGTAGTCAGGGATGATCACGATTTGCTCGTACAACTCCAGGCGGTGCTCGAAGTAGTACTTGGTGGCCTGGTCAACGACCAGGACCAACAGGCTCAACCAGAGCCAGGCCAGACGTCCATAACCTGTATTAGGCATAGTGACGAACCTCGCCTGCACCGCTGATATTGTCTACGCAACGGCCGCAGATTTCCGGGTGCTCAGGGTTCACACCCACGTCAGCACGGTGATGCCAGCAACGGGCGCACTTGGCATGACCGGACTTGACCACCTTGAGCTTCAGACCCGCCACTTCGGTCACTACCGCATCGGCTGGAGCATCGAGCAAAGGCGCGACGCTGGCCGTGGAGGTGATCAGCACAAAGCGCAGTTCGTTGCTCAGTTTCGACAGGTCCGCGACCAGTGCGTCTTCAGCATACAGAGTCACTTCGGCCTGCAGGTTGCCGCCAATCGCCTTGGCTGCACGCAGGTTTTCCATTTCCTTGTTGACCGCGACCTTCACCGCCATGATCCGCTCCCAATAGGCGCGGTCCAGCTCGAAGTCAGCCGGCATCTCGCTCAGCCCCTGGTACCAGGTGTTGAGCATGACCGATTCGTTACGCTCGCCCGGCAGGAACTGCCACAGCTCGTCAGCAGTGAATGCCAGGATCGGCGCGATCCAGCGCACCAGCGCTTCGGAGATATGGAACAACGCGGTCTGGCAGGAGCGACGTGCAGTGCTGTCCGCGGCCGTGGTGTATTGGCGGTCCTTGATGATGTCCAGATAGAAACCACCCAACTCCTGCACGCAGAAGTTGTGGATCTTGGAATACACGTTCCAGAAACGGTATTCGCCGTAATGCTCTTCCAGCTCGCGTTGCAGCAGCAAGGCCCGGTCTACCGCCCAGCGATCCAGCGCCAGCATTTCTTCCGGCGGCAGGATATCGGTCGCCGGATTGAAACCGCTCAGGTTAGAGAGCAGGAAGCGGGCAGTGTTGCGGATACGGCGGTAGGCATCAGCGCTGCGTTGCAGGATCTGATCGGAAA
The DNA here is from genome assembly GCF_021147825.1 of Pseudomonas quasicaspiana. Taxonomy (NCBI): domain Bacteria; kingdom Pseudomonadati; phylum Pseudomonadota; class Gammaproteobacteria; order Pseudomonadales; family Pseudomonadaceae; genus Pseudomonas; species Pseudomonas quasicaspiana. Next base: position 27,563 of record NZ_JAGTPI010000040.1, on the reverse strand, counting down.
CAGCCATTTCACCAGAGTAGTCGGTCGCCGACACCCACAGACGCATGATATCTGCGCCCAGCGAATCATTGACCTTCTGCGGCGCCACAACGTTGTTCAGCGACTTGGACATCTTGCGACCGTTTTCGTCGACGACAAAGCCGTGGGTCAGCAATTCGCGGTAAGGCGCGTGGTCGTCCAGCATGCAGCCGGTCAACAACGACGAATGGAACCAGCCACGGTGTTGGTCGGAACCTTCAAGGTACAGGTCGGCGCGTGGACCGGTCTCATGACCCATCGGGTGTGAACCGCGCAGCACGTGCCAATGCGTAGTACCGGAGTCGAACCAGACGTCCAGCGTGTCGGAAATCTTGTCGTACTTCGACGCTTCGTCACCCAACAGCTCCGCGGCGTCCAGCTTGAACCAGGCTTCGATGCCTTCTTTCTCGACGCGTTGGGCGACTTCTTCCATCAACTCAACGGTACGCGGGTGAAGATCACCGCTTTCCTTGTGCAGGAAGAACGGGATCGGCACGCCCCAGTTACGCTGACGCGAAATGCACCAGTCAGGACGGTTGGCGATCATTGAGTGCAGGCGCGCCTGACCCCATGCCGGAACGAACTGGGTGTCTTCGATAGCCTTGACCGCGCGCTCACGCAGGGTGTCGCCGGACTCAGGCTGTTTGTCCATGCCCACGAACCATTGCGCGGTAGCGCGATAGATCAGCGGCGACTTGTGACGCCAGCAGTGCATGTAGCTGTGCGTGATGGTTTCGGTGTCCATCAAGCTGCCGACTTCGGCCAGTTTGTCGATGATTGCCTGGTTGGCCTTGAAGATGAACTGGCCACCGAAGAACTCCAGCGACTCAACATACACACCGTTGCTTTGCACCGGGCTGATGATTTCATCGTTGGTCAAACCATAACTTTTGCTGATCACGAAGTCGTCGACGCCATAAGCAGGCGAGCAGTGAACGACGCCCGTGCCAGCGCCCAGCTCGACGTAATCAGCCAGGTAGACTGGCGACAGGCGGTCGTAGAATGGGTGACGGAAGTTGATCAACTCCAGCGCAGCACCGCTCGCAGTGGCGATAACCGAGCCTTCCAGCTTGTAACGGGTCAGGCAGCTTTCAACCAGCTCTGCGGCCAGCACCAGCAGCCTGTCGCCAACATCAACCAGCGCGTATTCGAACTCGGGATGAACGTTCAGCGCCTGGTTGGCCGGGATGGTCCACGGGGTGGTGGTCCAGATCACGATGGCCGCAGGTTTGCTCAATGCATCCAGACCGAATGCCTTGGCCAGCTTCTCTTCGTCAGCGATCGGGAACGCCACGTCGATGGTCGAGGATTTTTTATCCTGATATTCAACTTCTGCTTCAGCCAGAGCCGAACCGCAGTCGAAGCACCAGTTCACGGGCTTGAGGCCCTTGAACACGAAGCCACCTTTGACCATTTCCGCCAGCGCCCGGATTTCGCCGGCTTCGTTGGTGAAGTTCATGGTCAGGTAGGGATTGCTCCAGTCGCCCAGAACACCCAGGCGAATGAACTCGGACTTTTGCCCTTCAATCTGCTCGGAAGCATAAGCGCGGCACAGCTCGCGAGTCTTGTCCGCAGACAGGTTCTTGCCGTGAGTCACTTCAACTTTGTGCTCGATCGGCAGACCGTGGCAGTCCCAACCCGGAACATAAGGCGCGTCGAAACCCGAAAGCGTTTTCGAGCGCAGGATCATGTCCTTGAGAATCTTGTTAACGGCGTGACCGATATGAATAGAGCCGTTGGCGTAAGGAGGACCGTCGTGCAGAACGAACTTCGGACGATCCTTGCCAATTTCGCGCAGCTTCTGGTACAGGCCAATGCTGTCCCAGCGCTGCAGAGTTTGCGGCTCGCGCTGGGGCAGGCCGGCCTTCATTGGGAAGGCGGTGTCCGGAAGGTTTAGCGTGGCTTTGTAGTCGGTCATTTCAGGCTCTTGATTAGCGGTTAGCCATGCCAATGGGCACGGGCGGCGGCGACGTCCGCATTGATTGCCGTCTTGAGCGCCTCCAGGGAGGCGAAACGCTGCTCATCACGCAGCTTATGGTGGAAAGCCACCGTCAAACGCCGGTCGTAAAGATCACCGGCAAAGTCCAGAAGATGTACTTCAAGGTGGGCACTGCCATCACCTGCCACGGTCGGACGCACGCCAATATTGGCGACCCCCGGCCAGGTCTTGCCATCAATGCTTGCACTGACCAGATAAACCCCGGTCAGCGGCACACGACGCCGTTTGAGCTGCACGTTGGCGGTGGGAGTGCCCAACTGCCGAGCCAGCTTCTGGCCGTGCAGGATACGTCCGGTAATCCGGAACGGTCGCCCGAGCATGCGCTCGGCCAAAGCGAAATCCGCCACGGCCAGGGCATTACGCACCTTGGTACTGCTGACGCGAACGCCATCGATTTCGACGGTCTGCGCCGCCTCAACCGTAAAACCACGGGCATCGCCCGCTTGTTGCAGGAAGTCGAAGTCTCCCATTCGGTCGCAACCGAAACGGAAATCATCGCCTACCTCAAGATGTTGGATGCCGAGCCCGTCGATCAATATCGTATCGACAAATTCTGCCGCGCTGAGCTTACTAAAGCGCTGATTGAACGCCAGACACAACACCCGATCAACGCCCTCGGCCTCCAGCAGCTCCAGCTTGTCACGCAAGCGTGCGAGACGGGCCGGAGCAGTGGCCGGAGCAAAGAACTCACGCGGCTGCGGCTCGAAAATCACCACACAGCTGGGCACTCCCAACTCGACCGCACGTTCACGCAAGCGAGCCAGGATAGCCTGGTGGCCCCGGTGAACACCGTCAAAGTTGCCAATGGTGGCGACGCAGCCCCGATGCTGGGGGCGAAGATTATGGAGGCCTCGAACCAGCTGCATAACGCACTTCTTGCTCATAAAGTGGCCGATTATAACCACACACAGCCCCGGACGACAGGAACACGCCAAGGCAAAACAATAGTCATCGCTCCACGACGGGAAAAACCGACGACTCCCCGTTACAACTATTGCTTACAGTACTGCGCTGCGGGCGAAATCCTTGAGGCGAAAACCCAATAGCAACAGGGTCGCGAAATAAGCCACAACCCCAGCCGCCACCAGCCCGCCGAGACGAATGAAGCGCTCAAGCATCTGCCCGTCGCTCCAGGCCGGCATCACATGCATCAGACCAAGCAGCACGCCAGACATCACCCCGACCGCCAGACACAGCTTAAAGAGAAACTTCGTCCATCCTGGCTGCGGCTGAAACAGATCCTGCTTGCGCAACTGCCAGAACAAAAGCATCGCATTAATGCAGGCGCCAACGCTGATCGCCAAGGCCAGACCGGCATGCTGCAGCGGTACGATAAAAACCAGGTTAAGCAGTTGAGTGACAATAAGGGTGAAAATCGCGATTTTCACCGGGGTGCGAATATTTTGTTGGGCGTAAAACCCCGGTGCGAGCACTTTAATCACAATGATGCCCAGCAAACCCACCGAGTAAGCGATCAGCGCCCGCTGGGTCATGGCCGCATCCACCGCGTCGAATTTACCGTATTGAAACAGGGAAACGGTCAACGGTTCAGCCAGAATCCCCAGCGCCAGCGTGCACGGCAGGACCAGCACAAAACACAGGCGCAGACCCCAGTCGAGAATCCGCGAATATTCCTGACGGTCCTTGCTGGCATAGGTTTTCGACAGGATCGGCAGAAGAATAGTACCCAGCGCCACACCCAGCACACCGGACGGCAACTCCATCAAACGGTCGGCGTAGTACATCCAGGAGACTGAACCGGCGACAAGGAACGAGGCAAATATCGTATTGATAATCAGAGAAATCTGACTGACCGATACGCCAAGGATGGCAGGCAGCATCTGCTTCATTACCCGCCATACACCGGTGTCATGCAGATTCAAACGCGGCAGTACCAGCATGCCGATCTTTTTCAGGTGCGGCAGTTGATAGAGCAGTTGCAAAAGCCCCCCGACCAGAACCGCCCAGCCCAGCGCCATTACCGGAGGGTCAAAATAAGGCGTGAGGAACAGGGCGAAAAAAATCATGCTGACGTTCAGCAGCGTTGGCACGAAGGCCGGGACCGAAAAGCGGTTCCAGGTATTGAGAATCGCGCCCGCCAGCGACGACAGGGAAATCAGCAATATATAAGGAAAGGTCACGCGCAACAGGTCAGTGGTCAGCGCGAATTTTTCCGGCGTATCGACAAAACCCGGCGCAGTGGCCCAAATCACCCAAGGCGCAGCGATAATCCCCAGCAGCGTGACCAACGCCAGGACCAGCGTCAGGAGCCCGGTGACATACGCGACAAACGTGCGCGTCGCCTCCTCGCCTTGCTGGCTTTTATATTCCGCCAGAATCGGCACGAAGGCCTGAGAGAACGCACCTTCAGCGAAAATCCGGCGCAGCAGATTCGGCAATTTGAAAGCAATAAAGAAGGCATCCGTCGCCATTCCCGCGCCAAATGTGCGCGCAATAATAGTGTCTCGAACGAAGCCCAACACCCGGGAAAGCATGGTGATAGAGCTGACGGCAGCCAACGATTTGAGTAGGTTCATTGAAGAATTTAGCGCCTTGGCTAAAGGACAGGGCGATAAACCTGTCCATTTATGCGATACTCCGCGCCGCAAAAGCACAGAGGCAAAGCCGGCGAGTTTACAGGTCGCGCACCGGAAATAAATATCCCGGTCGAACATAGCGACCACTCGGCGGAACCGATCACCACCCCTTGACAATCAATCCAGTCATCGGCATGATTCGCGGCCTATTTTGTAAGCTATTCCCTAAAAAGTCTTTCGAGGAGCTCGACGGTGGCCAACACACCTTCCGCCAAAAAACGTGCAAAACAGGCTGAGAAGCGTCGCAGCCACAACGCCAGCCTGCGTTCCATGGTTCGTACCTACATCAAGAATGTAGTTAAAGCCATCGACGCAAAAGACGCTGAAAAAGCACAAGCTGCTTATGTTCTGGCCGTGCCAGTTATCGACCGTATGGCCGATAAAGGCATCATCCACAAGAACAAAGCTGCTCGTCATAAAAGCCGCCTGAACGGTCACATCAAAGACCTGAGCGTTGCTGCTGCAGCCTAAGCGATAAGCTTAAGCCGTAAAAAAACCGACCCAAGGGTCGGTTTTTTGTTGCCTGCAATTTGTTGAATAATCGCACTTGCTCCTAACACTACACAGTCACGAGATAGACACAGGACCTGTAGGAGCGCGCTTGCCCGCGGCTAGATTCTATCAACCAATGAATGCATGGGCCGCTCTGACGCAATCGCGGGCAAGCGCGCTCCTACAAGCCGCATGCCGACCAAGGACAGCGCGGTGCCAGGAACAGCATCACGGCGCGGGAGCAGGAGACCACGGCAGAATCGGAATCGCAGTCACCGCATTCTGCGGACTTCCTTCGATGATCCGGTCGCTGTACACCAGATAAACCAGCGCATTACGCTTTTTATCGAAGAAGCGCACAACCTGCATGGTTTTGAACACCAGGGAAGTGCGCTCTTTGAAGACCTCGTCGCCGTCCTTCAACTCACCCTTGAAATGAATGGGGCCGACCTGACGACAAGCGATGGATGCCTCGGCGCGATCTTCGGCCAGACCCAGACCACCCTTCACCCCACCCGTCTTGGCGCGCGAAAGATAGCAAGTCACGCCATCGACCTTGGGATCATCAAAAGCCTCAACCACAATTCGATCATTCGGGCCAACGAGTTTGAACACCGTCGACACCTGACCAATCTCTTCCGCAGAAGCCAGCATCGGCAACACCAGCAAAGCCCCGAGCAGTCCCTTCGTTACGCGCATTACGTGCTCCTTATCTTGTGGAAAGCTAGCTACCGGCGAACGCAGACCCCGTAGGAGCGCGCTTGCCCGCGATTGCGCCGAGTCAACCAAAATGTACTGCCTGACCTGACGCAATCGCGGGCAAGCGCGCTCCTACAGGTGCAGGAACAGCATTTCAAACCAGAATCAGATTATCCCGATGCACCAGCTCAGGCTCGGCCATATAGCCCAGCACACGCACGATTGCTTCCGACGACTGACCAATAATTTTCTGCGCCTCAAGAGCGCTGTAGTTACTCAGCCCACGCGCAACTTCGCGACCGTCAGGCGCAACGCACACAACCATTTCGCCACGACGGAAGCTGCCCTGGACCAGCTTGACCCCAACAGGCAGCAGACTTTTGTGATCCTTGCTCAGCGCAGCCACGGCACCCTCATCCAGAACCAGAGTGCCGCGAGTCTGCAAGTGCCCCGCCAGCCACTGCTTGCGAGCTGCGAGCATTTCACGCTCAGGAGACAGCAGCGTCCCCAGACGCTCACCGCCTTTAAGGCGCGCAAGCACGCGCTCAATGCGCCCACCGACAATCACCGTGTGAGCCCCCGAACGAGCCGCCAATCGTGCAGCACGCAATTTGGTCTGCATGCCACCACGACCCAGCGCACCACCCGTACCGCCCGCAACAGCATCAAGGGCCGGATCATCAGCACGCGCTTCGTAGATCAACTGCGCTTCAGGATTGTTACGCGGATCGGCATCGAACATGCCGTCGCGATCCGTGAGGATCACCAGCAAGTCGGCCTCAACCAGGTTCGCCACCAACGCCGCCAGGGTATCGTTGTCGCCAAAGCGAATTTCGTCGGTCACGACAGTGTCGTTTTCATTGATGACTGGAACGACACCCAGATCAACCAGAGTACGCAGCGTACTGCGAGCATTCAGGTAGCGCTTGCGATCGGACAGGTCGTCATGAGTCAGCAGAATCTGCGCCGTATGGCGGCCATGCTCGGCAAAGCTGGACTCCCACGCTTGAACCAGCCCCATCTGACCAATTGCAGCGGCAGCTTGCAGCTCATGCATGGCACTGGGTCGCGACGTCCAGCCCAAACGGCTCATACCGGCAGCCACAGCCCCGGAGGAAACCAGGACCAACTCAACGCCCGCCTCATGCAGCGCCACCATCTGCTCGACCCAAACACCCATCGCCGCACGATCCAGCCCCTTGCCATCCGCAGTCAGCAAGGCACTGCCAATCTTTACGACCCAGCGTCGGGCACCTGTCACTTTGCTGCGCATCATCTTCCAACCTTAGCCAGAGAATTTTGGTAGATACAAATTCAAGATATCAGATACAAAAACGCCGCTTATCTCTAAGCGGCGTCTAGTTTACTGCAGAGGATCAGTCACGGACGTAAATGATTTCCGGACCGTCTTCATCATCCTCATCTTCTTCGTCCCAATCATCTTCACCGATGTCATGCACGCTCTTCACGCCGCTACGACGCAATGCACGCTTGTCATCCAGTGCCTGCAACTGAGCACGCGCCTCATCTTCGATGCGCTGATCCAGCTCCGCCAGCTCTTCAGCATAGCCGGGCTCTTCAGCAATGCGCTGAGCACGCTCTTCGAGATAACGCATGATGTCGCGGCTAAGCTGCTCGGTGCCTTCTTTGGCAATGGCCGAGATCACGTAGACAGGACCTGTCCACTCAAGACGATCAACGATCTCCTTGACGCGAGCTTCATGCTCCTCTTCGAGAATCTGGTCGCATTTGTTAAGCACCAGCCAGCGATCACGCTCAGCCAGAGAAGGACTGAACTTGACCAGCTCGTTAACGATGACTTCCGCAGCATCCGGAGCGCTGCTCTCATCCAGCGGAGCCATATCAACGAGGTGCAGCAACAAGCGAGTACGCGCCAGGTGCTTGAGGAAGCGAATGCCGAGGCCTGCACCACCGGAAGCGCCCTCGATCAGACCTGGAATGTCCGCAACCACAAAGCTCTTCCAGCGATCGACGCTGACCACACCCAGGTTTGGCACCAGGGTAGTGAACGGATAGTCAGCGACTTTCGGCTTGGCAGCAGACACAGAGCGAATGAAGGTACTTTTGCCAGCGTTCGGCAAACCCAACAGACCCACATCAGCCAATACTTTCAACTCAAGCTTGAGGTCACGCTGGTCGCCCGGCTTGCCCGGCGTAGTCTGACGTGGCGCACGGTTGGTACTGGACTTGAATCGGGTGTTACCCAGACCGTGCCAACCACCCATTGCCACCAGCAAGCGCTGACCAGCTTTAGTCAGGTCGCCGATGATCTCCTGGGTACTGGCGTCGATGACCGTAGTACCTACCGGCACACGCAACACCAACTCTTCACCCTTCTTGCCGGTGCAGTCAGCGCTGCCGCCGTTGGAACCGCGCTCAGCATCAAAGTGACGGGTGTAACGGTAGTCAACCAGGGTATTGAGGTTTTCGTCTGCGACCATGAAGATCGAGCCGCCATCACCACCGTCACCGCCGTTAGGGCCGCCGTTTTCGATGAATTTTTCGCGACGGAAGCTCATGCAACCGTTGCCACCGTCACCGGCCTTTACTCGAATGGATACTTCATCTACAAATTTCATAACGCACGCCTCCCGCCACAGGGACGAGCAGAACAACATAAATACATAAGACTCTTGCAAAAATGAGCGTTGCGATACCGATCAAAAACCAGTGACCTCACAGGTCAACATCACAACAGCCCGCACAAACAGTTTTGCAAGAGACTCACCAAAGCCTTTTAAAGCCTGTAGCCAACAACCTTCAAAAACGAAAAAGCCCCGTCGCGAGACAGGGCTTTTCCAGCTGCTGCATGATTACGCTGCGGAGACTTCAGTCTTCGGAACGATGCTCACGTAGCGACGACCGAAGGCGCCTTTAACCTGGAACTTGATCACGCCTTCCACTTTCGCGAACAGGGTGTGATCTTTACCCATACCAACGCCGTAGCCAGCGTGGAATTGGGTACCGCGCTGACGCACGATGATGTTGCCCGGGATAATAGCCTGGCCGCCATACATCTTCACGCCAAGGCGTTTGGCTTCTGAATCGCGACCGTTACGGGTACTACCACCAGCTTTTTTGTGTGCCATGAGTCAATTCTCCTAGTGAGGGATTAGGCTGAAATTAAGCCTGAATACCGGTGATTTTGATCTCGGTGTACCACTGGCGGTGGCCCATACGCTTCATGTGGTGCTTACGACGACGGAACTTGATGATGCGGATCTTGTCGTGACGACCTTGCGAGATCACTTCAGCTACAACGGTAGCGCCGGCAACAACAGGTGCACCGATGTTAACGTCGTCGCCGTTGGCAACCAACAGAACGCGATCGAAGGTAACGGATTCGCCAGTAGCGATTTCCAGTTTTTCGATCTTCAGGTATTCACCTGGGGCAACTTTGTACTGCTTGCCACCGGTAACGATTACTGCATAAGACATGGTATTTCTCCGAAAATCCTGCTCACCCAGCTCTTTATAAGTAGAGTATCGGCTGGCATGGCTGCCTAGGGCTGGAAAGGCCCGTTGGCAATTGCGTAAGGCAGGTGCTGCCCAGGAAAGTTAGGGTGCGCGATTGTACGCAAGGCATCAAACGGTTGCAAGAGGCGGGATGTCATACCTTGACACGCTCTGACCCGCAACCTAGCATGCGGCGCAACCCTTCTGGAGCACCCCTCGCTGATGCAACCTCAAGCCTTCTACCGCGCTGTGGCGGACGATTTTAGTGCCGTCGACGTCATTATCAAGAAGCAGCTGACGTCGCGGGTACCGTTGGTCTCGAAAATCGGCGACTACATTACCTCGGCTGGAGGCAAACGCCTGCGTCCGCTGCTGGTTCTTCTCTGTGGCAAAGCGCTTGGCCGCGAGGGCGACGACGTCCGTCTGCTGGCTGCTACCATCGAGTTCCTGCACACCGCGACACTGCTCCATGACGATGTGGTCGACATGTCGGGCATGCGCCGCGGCCGCTCCACCGCCAACGCGCTGTGGGGAAATGCGCCAAGCGTGCTGGTCGGTGACTTCCTTTATTCCCGCTCTTTCGAAATGATGGTCGAACTGGGCTCGATGCCCGTCATGAAGATCCTTTCGAAAGCGACCCGGGTCATTGCCGAAGGCGAAGTGCTGCAGCTGTCTAAAGTGCGCGACGCAAGCACCACCGAAGAGATCTATATGGAGGTGATTCGCGGCAAGACAGCCATGCTGTTCGAGGCCTCGACTCATAGCGCCGCAGCCCTGTGCAACGCCACCGAAGAGCAAAGTGAAGCGCTGCGCACCTTTGGTGACCACCTGGGCGTCGCTTTCCAACTGGTAGACGACCTTCTCGATTACCGTGGCGACGCTGAAACCCTGGGCAAGAACGTCGGTGACGATCTGGCCGAAGGCAAGCCGACCCTGCCGTTGATCTACACCATGCGCGAAGGTACTGCCGAACAGGCTGCCCTGGTACGTCAGGCCATCCAGAAAGGTGGCCTGGAAGATCTGGAAAGCATTCGCAGCGCCGTAGAAAGCGCTGGTGCGCTGGACTACACCGCGCAGCTGGCCCGCGATTACGTCGCTCGCGCCATCAAATGCCTGGATGCCCTGCCGCCGAGTGAATACCGCGACGCACTGGTTGAACTGAGCGAGTTTGCGGTGGCCCGTACCCACTGATCGCCATGAGCTGTTAAAAAAGCCCGTCCCTGTGACGGGCTTTTTGTTGGCAAATGAAAACGTGCTGAATATCGCGATCCTGTGGGAGCTGGGCTTGCCCGCGATAAGGCTGCACGCGATCTAAAGGTGAACCGTATTCAGCCTTATCGCGGGCAAGCCCAGCTCCCACAGAACCAAAATTCAATGTCCCAATCTGACCCAAATCAACCACCCGGCACTAAAATGCGAATTATTCTCAATAGAGACTTGCTATTCCGCCAATAAGAATTATTCTCATTGAAACCTTTCAAGGAGAAGCAACATGACGTATTTGATCGATGCATGGCTGGACCGCCCTCACCCTTACCTGCGAATTCTGCATCGCGAAACCGGGGAAGTGTGTGCCGTGCTGGAGAAGGAAGCGCTGGATGAACTGCGCGATCAAGGGGATCTGGACGTCAACGAGTTGAGTTCAAGCGAGCCGATCGTGCTGAAAGAGTTGGTGCGCAATCTATTTCTGTTCTGCTATGCCCGAGCGTTGCGCCCGATCGCGGAATTGCACTGACATGACGCCAGCCGCTGAAACAAGAGCAGAGCGAGCCTGCAAGACTCGCCCTGCCCGTTACTGAACCGATATGAAATCGATCAGAGAACGTCGAGCAGCTCAACGTCGAATACCAGCACGCTGTGCGGCGGGATGCTGCCAACGCCCTGAGCGCCGTAAGCCAGCTCGCTCGGTACGTGCAGACGCCATTTGCTGCCAGCGTTCATCAGTTGCAGCGCTTCAGTCCAGCCAGCAATAACGCCACCTACCGGGAATTCAGCTGGTTCGCCACGCTCGTAGGAGCTGTCGAACACGGTGCCGTCAGTCAGCATGCCGTGGTAGTGAGTGCGAACCTGATCTTCACGGGTTGGCTTGGCGCCAGTACCGGTGGTCAGCACTTCAAACTGCAGGCCGGATGGCAGAGTGGTAACGCCTTCGCGCTTACCGTTTTCAGCCAGGTAAGCCAGACCAGCACCAGCAGCCTGCTCAGCCTTGACAGCGGCTTCAGCCTGCATGATTTCGCGGATCACCTTGAAGCTGGCGGACATTTCTTCTTCGCCAACACGGCTTGGCTTGCCACCGAACGCATCGGTCAGGCCAGCCAGGATCGCATCCAGGTTAACGCCCGGCGGAGGGTTGTCGCGCAGTTGGCCGCCCAACTGACGGCCAATGCCGTAGCTGACGCGAGTTTCGTCGGTGGACAAGTTGACTTCGGACATATCACTGCTCCGCTAAAGGAATGCCTGAACCAGGCACTCCGTATCAAAAGGCCGAGCAGCCTAGCACATGAAGTACCTGCATACGCCACTGTAGGAGCTGCCGAAGGCTGCGAAAGCGATATTCCTGGCACACTACTGTTCGCAGCCTTCGGCAGCTCCTACAAAAAACAAAAACTACCACTTCGAATGAAAGCTGATCGGCACTCGCAGCGCTTCGCGCTTATCCACCGGCATGCCGCACATTTCGTCGTGGACCACCGCGTGAACCAGATGAAACGGCACAGGAGTGAAGTCTTTGAGTAGCTCGCGCGCATGCTCGACCGAGCGTAACCGGACCGTCTCGCCTCGCTCGCCCCTGAGAAGCTCTACGACGCCCTGCATGCGCGCTTCAAGCAGATAAATCCCGCCCTCGATGGAAATCAGGTTCAGCTCGTCGATGCTGCCGGCATTGAGATGTACTGCCAATTCATCTTCAGTCACTTTGAACTCCTCGCTCAAGAACACGATCGCTAAACAAGGTAACGGATTTCAATCACCTGAAACGACGCCGCCCGTCCATTTTTCAATGGACGGGCGGCGATGTGAAGCAATTAGCGCAACGATGTCAGTGCTTGGTGACCTTGTCCAGGTAACCCATGGCAAACGCCGAAACCACGAACGTCATGTGGATGATTACGTACCACATCAGGTATTGCGGCTCGATGTTCTTGGCGTCCATGAACACACGCAACAGGTGGATCGAGGAGATCGCCACAATGGAAGCGGCCACTTTCATCTTCAGCGATGAAGAGTCCATGGTGCCCAGCCAGTTGAGTTTCTCTTTGCCCTCGTCGATGTCCAGTTGCGACACGAAGTTTTCGTAGCCGGAGATCATCACCATCACCAACAGACCGCCCACCAGCGCCATGTCGATAAGGGACAACAAGACCAGAATCAGGTCAGCCTCCGCCAGCGCAAACACGTTGGGCAGGACGTGAAAGATCTCCTGGAAGAACTTCAGTACCAGTGCCAGCAAACCCAGGGACAGACCGAAATACAGAGGGGCCAGCAGCCAGCGCGAGGCGTACATGGCATTTTCGACAAAACGTTCCATTTGAACTCACAGATGCGTGGAGATGGCGGCGAGTATACCAGCCACCCGACGATTCGCAGAATGTGACCTAAAGCCACGCATGACGGATTGAGAGCGAAGCGCCGACGTTGCTACTGCAGCCTCTCATATTGATCATATGAATCGCATGACAACGTCGTAGAGCAGGTTGAATCAGGCTAGAAAGGGGAAGAACGCTGGGCGCCGGATGAATCGCTATTGATCCGGCGTAACTCGCCCTGCAGGTGCAGGCTCCAGATAGGCATATCGTCTGTTTCTTCGTAACCGCTGGAAGTCAGACTCTCGGCAATCGCCAACATCACTGACTCGGCAGCCGGAGCCCCGGGAAAAGGCCCTTGAGTCTTGATTGCAGAGGGTTGTTCCCCAGTCATGCCAGCAGCAAATAGCAACGTCCACATGCCATTGTCACCAGAAAGGGGGCGTATCACACATTCGATCCGGGTCATCAGACCCAGGCATTGGCGGGTAAGGCAGAGGCTACGCGACATGGCGAGCTCCTCGTTGGCTACGGTGTTCGCCGCATTGAAAATGCTTTAAGGCGCGTCAGTCCCTTTGACAACCGTGGTACGGAAACAGGATAGAGGAAAAGATGAATTGGGAAAGTTGAGGGGATGAACGGCGCATCGGTAGCCATCGAAGTCTGTAGGAGCTGCCGAAGGCTGCGAAGCGATGCTCCTGACACTCCGTCGTTCGCAGCCTTCGGCAGCTCCTACAGGAATCGTGCTGAATTGAGGACCGGTGGGAGCGAATTCATTCGCGAAGGGGTCTGCACGGTCAACATCATCGTCGGCTGACATACCGTATTCGCGAATGAATTCGCTCCCACAGAAGGCGTTGCCACTTCCGTGGTTAAGCCTTGAGTTCCGGTGCCAGTTGCGCAGGCTCCTTCTCCAGCTCCTCTCTGAGATCGTCATCGCTGAGCATCTCGGCGATATCACGCAGACGCTCGACGACACGGGCATTGATGCTGCCTTCCGGGAACTCGCCGTTCTCGTCCGGCTCACCGGCAGGCTCGCCCACCAACAGGCTCAAGGCTTCATCCGCCTGACGCACTGCATAAACGTGGAATTGCCCGGCGCGTACGGCTTGCAGCACACGCTCATCAAGCATCAGTGTCGCCACGTTGGCCTGCGGGATGATTGCGCCCTGCTCGCCGGTCAGACCGCGTGCCTCACAGAGTCTGAAGAAGCCTTCGATCTTCTCGTTGACCCCGCCCACCGCCTGCACTTCACCGAACTGGTTGATCGAGCCGGTGATTGCAAAGCACTGCTTGAGCGGGGTTTTCGACAAAGCCGAAATCAGCGTGCACGCCTCGCCCAACGACGCACTGTCGCCATCCACGTAACCGTAAGACTGCTCCAGCGCGATACTCGCCGAAATCGCCAACGGAAATTCCTGCGCATACCGGCTACCCAGATAGCCAGTCAGGATCATCACGCCTTTGGAGTGAATCGGCTGGCCGAGGTTAACCTCACGCTCGATATCGACGATGCCGCTGCCGCCCGGATAGACCGTGGCGGAAATCCGCGCTGGCACCCCGAAGGCCGAATCACCCACTTCCAGCACCGTCAGCCCGTTGCACTTGCCAACCGCCGCACCGTCAGTGTCGATGAGGATGATGCCAGCCATCATGTCGTCGAGAATCCGCGCAGACACACGACCGGTCCGCGTGGCCTTGGCCTTGAGTGCTCGTTCGATATGGCCCGCGTCGGTCTGCTCATCGTTAGCCAACTGGCGAATGAAATCCGCCTCGCTGACCAACTGGAACAAATCACCGATTCGCGCCGAGAGACGCCCCTGATGCTCGGCCAGGCGAGCGCTGTAGGTCGCCAGACGCGCCACCGCGTCCGCCGTCAGTGGCGCCATGCCCTCTTCCGAAGTACGGGTCTTCAGCAACTGGGCGAACTGCTCAAGAGTTTCGTCGTACATCGGGATGTCTTCATCGAAATCCACCAGCACCCGGAACATCTCCTGAAAGTCCGGATCCAGGTCCTGCAGCGTGTAATACAGCGACCGCGCACCGATGATGATCACTTTGACCTGCAACGGGATCACTTGCGGCGTGAGGCTGACCGTAGCCAGACGCCCCATCTCACCCAGCGGGGATTCCATTTTCAGTTTGCGCGATTGCAGGGCGCGCTTGAGGGCGTCCCAGACAAAAGGCTCGCTGAGCATTTTCTCCGCTTCGAGAATCAGGAACCCACCGTTGGCGCGATGCAATGCACCTGGCCGCAACTGGCGGTAGGTGGTGTAAAGCGCGCCCTGATCGGTGCTGTATTCGATACGGCCAAACAGGTTGTCGTAAGTCGGATGCGGCTCGAACACCACCGGAGCGCCGCCGCTGGCTGCGTGACCCACCACCAGACTCGGGCTGTATTGCTCTTCAAGCAGCTTGCGCGCCTGAGCATCGGTCTTGCTGTCGTCGACCAGTTGCTCGACCACGGTCTTCAACAGGTAAACCTGCATCGCCTGCAAATACGCACAGACCGCCGCGTTCTCCGCGTACTGCTCGGACAATGGTGCCAACAGTGGCTGAAGCGCCAGGGTGATGGTCTCTTCGTTCAACTGACGCAGTTGATTACTGGACTCGCGCTTCCACTGCGGCAGGCTGGCGAGCTCTTCGTTCAACCGCTCTTCAAGTGCCGAGATGTCTTCGTGGAAGCGCTCGCGATCAGCTTCAGGCAGTTGCGAAAACTCGGCTTCATCCAGCGCCTTGCCGTCCAGCATCGGGGTAAAGGCGATATTGGTGCTGTCGCGGTACAGAGCGATGTCTTTTTCCAGCGCCAGACGCTCGATGACGTCCAGTGCCTTGTCGTACCGCTGGTTGAAAGCGCGGTCGATGGCACTTTTCTTTTGCTGGTACGACGGGTGCTCGAAAACGGCCGGAAAGGTCGACAGCAAGTTATCGATCAAACCACCAATATCAGTGATGAACTGATGCGCGCTGCCCGGTGGCAACTCCAGTGCACGGGGCTCGCGGGGTTCGTCGAAGTGGTTGACGTAAACCCAGTCGCTGGGGGTTTGAAGACGCTTGCCTTCGGCCTTGAGGTATCGCTTCACGAACGAGAAGCGACCGGTACCGGGCTCGCCCATGACGAACACGTTGTAACCGGGGCGCGGCATGGCCACACCGAATTGCAGGGCTTCTACTGCTCGTTCCTGGCCGAGCACACCGCGAAAAGGCTCCAGATCATTGGTCGTCGAAAAGCTGAACTGTTCAGCGGAAAAAGGACGCGTCAGCGCTTCAGGCGCAAGACGCAGGCTGGCAGCAACAGTATCGGGCATCGGGCATCCTTACATCAGGCGGGGCAGATGGCGGCATTCTGGCGCTCGCTGGACTCGACTTGCAAGACAGTAAAAAACTCAAGTCGTCACAAACCCTGCGGTACGCTGGCCAGAGCGTTATATCAATGAGCTTTTTTTGATGAACATTTTGTAATAAAAGGCGGAACCCTTGGATAGCGCCTAAGCTCCAACTTTGGCGCACCAGACATTTAACGCTGGCCGCCTTGGCGCAACTTAAGCCATGAACCCTGACCCTTGGTTGAATATAAAGAGAATAAAGCTATGAAACGGAT
Organism: Pseudomonas quasicaspiana; assembly: GCF_021147825.1. Lineage (NCBI taxonomy): Bacteria > Pseudomonadati > Pseudomonadota > Gammaproteobacteria > Pseudomonadales > Pseudomonadaceae > Pseudomonas > Pseudomonas quasicaspiana. The sequence continues at coordinate 11,159 of NZ_JAGTPI010000040.1, read as the reverse complement.
TCTTCTTGGTAGTCTCTTCGCAGCTGTTTCCATCAACGCTATGGCCCAGGCTCCTGGTGGCCCGGACTGCGGCTGGGGCAACATGTTGTTCGAAGGTCAACGCGGTACTCCCGCTCATTTCCTCGCATCAACCACTAACGGTACTTCGGGCAACGCCACTTTCGGCATGACCTCGGGCACCAACGGCTGCTCCACCAACAGCGCACTGACCTACGGCGGTAAATCCTGGATTGCCATGAACGGCATGATGGACGAGCTCTCCAAGGACATGGCCATGGGTCAAGGCGAAGCACTGACTACTTACGCGGTAGTGCTGGGCGTTGCACCGGAAGACCGTGCGCATTTCGCCGCCGTCACCCACGAGCACTTCAACCAGATTTTCAGCAAGGCAGACGCCACCGCTGAAGACGTTCACACCAACACCCTCGACGTACTGAAAAACGATCCAACCCTGGCCAAGTACGCTACCCAGGCATAAGCTCGTTGCGCCCGCCCTCCCACTCGGGGGGCGGGCTTTTTGTTGTGTTCACGCGCTAGACTGCTGACTTCCCGATCTCCTGACGATCTCTTGAATAGTTGCTTTCCATGCTCAAACGCCTTGTGTATCTGGCGCTCTGCGTCTGCACCCCGCTGTCCGCCGCGCAACACGCGAGCGATGAACGTTTGCAGCAACTGGCCAATGAGCCATTCTGGATTTCATTAGGGCATTACGAGACCGCCAAGCTGGGTGGCTGGCGCAGCTATGTCGATGACCCAAAATTCTTTCTCTCGGCCAACGGTGAGCACGACCCGAAGGCGGAGCTGAGCGCTACCGTTGACGCCCTCTATGCCCCGGCAAGCGCGGGCGAGAAGCACGCCCAGTGCGTCTACCCGGCACGCACTCGCTGGCTGAAGGATCAATTGCAGCTCAAAGACCTGCCAGCCGTAGAGTGCAAAGAGTTCACTCAATGGTTCAAGGACGTTGCCCCTGACAGCGCCGTAATGATCTTCCCCGCTGCCTACCTGAACAGCCCGTCATCCATGTTCGGCCATACGCTGCTGCGCATCGATCAGGCTGATGTCAAAACCAACAACACCGCGCTGCTCAGCTATGCAATCAACTTCGGTGCTTACATCGAAGGCATGGACAACAGCATTCTGTACGCCTGGAAGGGCTTGGCTGGCGGCTATCCCGGCCTGTTCGCGCTGGTGCCTTACCAGGAAAAACTGTCGGAATATCGCAGCCTGGAAAACCGCGACCTATGGGAATACCACCTCAACCTGACCCCGGAAGAAACCGGGCGCATGGTTGAACACGTGTGGGAGCTCAAGCAGATCCGCTTCGGTTACTACTTCTTCGATGAAAACTGCTCTTATCGGCTACTGGAACTGCTGCAGGTTGCTCGCCCCGGCTTGAAGCTCACCGAGCAATTCCCGCTGACCGCCATCCCGACCGATACCGTCAAGGCCGTCAAAGCTGCTGGCCTTGTGGACAAGATCGACTACCGTCCTTCTCGGGAACGCGAACTGCTTGAGCGTGCAAAACCGCTGAACAGCTCCGAGCAGCAATGGGTTCTGGATGTCAGTGCCGATCAGAAGCAACTGCAAAATCCAGAATACCTTGCTCAACCCAAAGAGCGTCGCGCTTTGATTCAGGATGCCGCGTATCGCCTGGAACGCTATCGCGCCAACGGTCAGGAACGTGATGCCGGGCGCGCTCAGCGCAGCTTCGAGCTACTGCGTGCAATCAATCAGAACCCGCCGCCCGCGCTGGACATCCAGCGTCCCGGTTTACCTGAAGACGGTCACGAGTCCCGTACCTGGCAAGCCGGCGTCGGTACCCGTGATGACAAGGCCTTTGCAGAGTATGGCTTGCGCATGGCCTATCACGATCTCAACGATAACGCCTACGGTTTCCCGCTGGGGGCGCAGATCGAAATCCTGCAACTCAAGCTGCGTCAGTACGAAGGCAATCACTGGCAACTGCAGCAACTGGATCTGGCGACGATTCGTTCGCTGACGCCGCGCAATGCGCTGCTGCAACCATGGTCGTGGCAAGTGACTGGCGGTCTGGAGCGAGTACTCGGTAAACACGGCGATGAAACGCTGGTTTCCCATGTGAACGGCGGCGCAGGCGGGACATGGCAGTTGGGCGAAGACGTGCTGGGTTTCGCGCTGGGCACCGTTCGTGTCGAGCACAACAACGACTTCGCGGAGTTCATCTCACCCGCTGCGGGCTTCAACACCGGCGTGTTGTGGCGTAATCCGCTGGGTAACCTGAGCCTTGAAACCAAGGGCGACTATTTCACCAACGGCGAAGTCCGCCGCAGCATCAGCCTCAACCAGCAGTGGGAGCTGTCACGCAATATAGGCCTGCGCCTGAGCGCACAGCGCGAGTTCAGCCAACTGAGCTCACCGCAGAACGAAGTGATGCTTGAGGTGAAGTGGTATCACTATTAACGGGTACTGGGATATCCACGCTGGAACAGCTGAACACCGATCATTGTGGGAGCGAATTCATTCGCGAATATGGCGGATGCGGCACCGTATCAATACCTGAATTGACACCGAACCCGCCCCACCGCCTTCGCGAATGAATTCGCTCCCACACAGACTGTGTGAGAACGTAGCGAGCGACGGCAAGACAAGGCGCAACGAGCGGAGCGAGTAACAGCCGCAGGCTGGCCCCGAGGGTGAGCAAAGCGAATCAAAACAGCCGAAAAACGGCCGGGGTCGCGTCCGACTCTAGTGTCTAAATGAGCATTTTTCGGCTGTTTTTAACGCGGTATTGTGCGCGCAACACCGAAGGTGCCCAGCCTGCAGTAGTTTTCACACAGTCTGAACAGGTCCTGAACAGGGCACAACGCTGGTGGACATACAGCTAATTCGACGAAACTAAACTCACCCTGCCATGGCCCAACTTCCATTAGAGGAGAAAAACCATGAGCCGCGCCTTCGTCAACGAAGACAACGCCGCTGCGGATGCCGACCAGCCGGTCGAGCGCCTGATCAGCGAGCAACCCAATTACGTCACCGCGAGCGGTCTGGAGCATTTGCAGCGCCGCGTCGCCGAACTCCAGGCCCATCACAGCGAGATCGCGGCACTGGATCAAGACAACGACAAACAGCATCTGGCTGACCTCGAACGTGACCTGCGTTATTTCAATCAGCGCCTGCTAAGTGCGCAAGTAGTGACTCCCGCGATTTCGACCGAGAAGGTTCAAATCGGCAGTTGGGTGACATACGCGGACGAGCACGGCACTGAACACCGCGTGCAACTGGTGGGCGAGGATCAGGCTGATGCAACAGCCGGACTCATCAACTGGGCCTCGCCGCTGGGCCGTGCCTTGATTGGCGGGCAGCTGGGTGATGAAGTGCTCTGGAAGCGCCCCGCCGGAGATCAGGATATCGAGATTATTCTGATTGAACCGGATGCATAAGGTACGCCGCCCGGCAGGAGCGAACTTGTTCGCGAGGCGATGTACCTGACACGCCCCGTCGTCTGTCTCGCGAACAAGTTCGCCGCTACCGGACGCTCTACATCTTGATAGGCGAACATTGCTGCCAAAAAAAACGGAGCCCGTAGGCTCCGTTTTTTGATACCACCTGAATATCAGGCCAGTTTCTTGTGGCGTACCCGATGCGGCTGGGCCGCAGCGTCGCCCAGGCGCTTCTTGCGGTCGGCTTCGTACTCGGTGTAGTTGCCTTCGAAGAACACTGCTTGCGAATCATCTTCGTAAGCCAGGATGTGGGTCGCAACCCGGTCCAGGAACCACCGATCGTGAGAGATCACAATGGCGGCGCCAGGGAAGTCCAGCAGTGCTTCTTCAAGCGAACGCAGGGTTTCCACGTCGAGGTCGTTGGACGGTTCGTCGAGCAGCAAGACGTTGCCGCCTTCCTTCAAGGTCAACGCCAGGTGCAAGCGACCACGCTCACCACCGGAGAGGTCCTTGACGAACTTCTGCTGATCACCGCCCTTGAAGTTGAAGCGGCCGACATAAGTGCGTGACGGGATTTCGTAGTTGCCAATACGGATCTGGTCGGAACCGTCGGAGATCTGCTGGAACACAGTCTTGCTGCCATCTAGGTCGTCACGGCTCTGATCAACGCAAGCCAGTTGCACGGTTTCACCGATCTCGATGCTGCCAGAGTCCGGCGTTTCCTTGCCCATCAACATGCGGAACAGGGTCGATTTACCGGCACCGTTACCACCGATGACGCCCACGATTGCGCCTTTAGGCATGGCAAACGACAGGTTGTCGATCAGCACGCGATCGCCGTAACCCTTGCTGACGTTCTTGAATTCGATGACCTTGTCACCCAGGCGTGGACCGGCCGGGATATAGATCTCGTTGGTTTCACTGCGCTTCTGGAATTCCTGCGATTGCATTTCTTCAAAGCGTTGCAGACGAGCCTTGGACTTGGACTGACGTGCCTTGGCACCTTTGCGAACCCATTCCAGCTCTTCTTTCATAGCCTTTTCATGGGCCGACTGCTGCTTGGACTCCTGGGCAAGACGATCGGATTTGGCTTCCAGCCAGCCCGAATAGTTGCCCTCGTAAGGAATGCCAGCGCCGCGGTCGAGTTCCAGAATCCAGCCCGCGACGTTATCCAGGAAGTAACGGTCGTGCGTGATCGCAACCACGGTGCCCGGGAAATCGTGCAGGAAGTGTTCAAGCCAGGCTACCGAATCGGCGTCCAGGTGGTTGGTCGGCTCGTCGAGCAGCAGCATGTCCGGCGCGGACAGCAGCAGGCGGCAGAGGGCTACACGACGTTTTTCACCACCGGAAAGCACTTCAACCTTCGCATCCCACGCTGGCAAACGCAGCGCATCGGCGGCGACTTCCAGTTGGCGGTCCAGATTGTGGCCATCGGAGGCCTGGAGGATGGCTTCCAGCTTCGCCTGCTCGGCAGCCAGCTTGTCGAAGTCAGCATCAGGGTCTGCATATTCTGCATACACTTCATCAAGACGCGCCTGAGCGTTCTTGATCACACTGACCGCTTCCTCAACCACTTCACGCACGGTCTTGGTCGGATCAAGCTGCGGCTCTTGAGGCAGATAACCGATGTTCAGTTCAGGCATCGGACGTGCTTCACCGTCGAACTCGGTGTCGACACCCGCCATGATTTTCAGAAGAGTGGACTTACCCGAACCGTTCAGACCGAGCACGCCGATCTTGGCGCCCGGGAAAAACGACAGGGATATATTTTTGAGAATTTCCCGCTTCGGCGGCACAACTTTGCTCAGCCGATGCATGGTGAAGACGTATTGGGCCATGGGATGAAAACCTGGGTTTATGACTGTTGAATAGGGACGCGAGCTTGGCGCTACGACGCAAAAAAACGTTTTATTTGTCGACGGCACTTGCCGTTGGACGGTTCCACGCCTTGAATTATCTACATCGCAGGATGTGAGGGCCGTGGAACCAGATCAAAGTTTGCAAGCAGTGGAGTCACTCATGCAGAAGTCGGCAGAGGCTGCGCGTTGGGCAAAGCTACCCGAATGCGGGCTTGAGGGCAAACCATCTGAGCCAGCAGGGCTGGCACTTAGCCACAACTCAAGGCATGCTAGCCGCCCTTTGGGCGTCGGCATATAGTTCGCCCGCATTCGCGGCAGCGCAGCCCGATGCTATCGTTTTCAAACAGCCTGTTCAGTTCAGTAGTCAGGATCAATGTTGCCAACATCAACTCCCCCATCTCAATCGAGCGCCACCAGGAGCGCAGCAGCGGTGCCTTTGCGCGGGTCATTGAAAGGCATGCTGGCAGCGCTGGTGTTGATGATGCTTGCACTGATTCTTTGGCAGTTGATTGATCAGTACCAACAGAACCAGGATCGCCAACGCCATCGCAGTCTCGACTACAGCGTGCAGCTGGCGGACCGCTTGAGCCTGAACATGGAGCTGAGTGCTCAAGTGGCGCTCAATTTGCTGAGCCGCAGCAGCCCACAGGAGCCTCAGAGCCCGGAGCAGAAAATAAAGCTGTTGGACGACTTGCGTCATTCGCTGCCCTCTTTGCGCAGCATTGCGTGGCTGGACGCGAGCGGCAAGGTCACAACAGACAGCCTGGATGCTTCCACCGACGCCTTGTTTCTCAAGCAGACGGTCCAACAAGCCATGGGCCGGCCTTTTTATTACGACAACAGTGAAGACGGCTCGCAGATCTACCTGCTGATCCAGCATCCCGGTAAAAGCAACCAAAGCTATTGGGCACTGCGTTTGAGCCCGGACGTCCTCAAGCCCCTGACGCGTCAGACGCGCCAGGGTTTCCAGCCGCTCTGGCGCCTGGAGAACCGCTCCACTGATCGCCTGTTATTTCGCGACAAAACCATCGAGCATGAACCGCTGGTGAGCAGCATTGGCGAGATCGAGAGCGTGCTGCTTCAACCTCTGACCAATAGTAATTGGCAGCTACGCGGCCAGTTCGACGTCAGCAAGGCGCGTGAACAACTGCTCGGGCCGTTGATCGGCAAATGCGTGATTAGCCTGCTTTGTTCAATCCTGCCGTTATTCGCGCTGTTGAGCCTGCGTCGACGTCAACGTCAGCTCCACGAGAGCAGACGCCGCTATCAGGATATTTTCGAAGGTGCTGGCGTCGCCATCTGCGTGCTGGATATGTCAGACCTGCCCGGCTATCTCGAAACACTGCAAATCGATAACAGCCAGGGACTGAATGAACTGCTCAAGGCCCAGCCCGGGCAACTCAAGGCGCTGCTGCGTAAATTGCGTATTACCGAAGTCAATCAGGTCGCATTGAGCCTGCTCAACGTCAAATCCAACGATCAGGCATGGCAGCACGTTATAGAAGGCGGGCAGCGAAGCCATCAAGGGATTGGCGAGCAACTGATCCACGCGGTGCTGACCCGAAAAAACCAGCTGGAAATCGAAATCCGCCTGACTCGGGATCGCGGTGAAGATCAATACCTGTGGCTGGTGGTGCGCCTGCCTGAAGACCGCGAGGACTTTAATTCCGTCATCCTGAGTATTGGCGACATCACCAGCCGCAAGCGGGTCGAGCTGTCGCAGCAGGAGCGCGAAGGGTTCTGGTCGAATGTGGTGCGCACCGTACCGGACCATCTGTATGTGCAGGATGTGCTCAGCCAGCGGATGATCTACAGCAACCACAATCTTGGCCAGACACTCGGTTACAGCAGGACGGAACTGCTGCGCATGGGCGAGTTTTTCTGGGAGATGCTGCTGCACCCCGATGACGCCGAGCGATATCAGGACATGCGCCTGCGCCAGCGTCACCGCGGTCACAGCGAACTTCTGCAATGCCAGTTGCGCTTCCGTGGCCGTGACAACAAATGGCGGCGTTTCGATATCCGCGAGCAGGCGCTTTCCCGGGATCTCGATGATCAGGTCACGCGCATCATCGGCGTCGCCAAGGACATCACCGAACAGCTGGAAGCCAGTGAGTCCCTGCGTGACAGCGAACAGCGCTACCGCATGCTGGCCGAAAGCATCAGCGACGTGATTTTCTCCACCAACAGCAAACTCACGCCCAATTACGTCAGCCCTTCAGTGCAGGGCGTGCTCGGCTACAGTGCCGAATGGATTCTCAAGCACGGCTGGAAATCTACCGTCGCCAACCCGCAGCAACTGACAGGCGTGTACGCGCTGATGGATCGCATCCGCAAAGTACTGAAAAAGCCGGAAGCACTGGCGACCTTGCGCCAAGAGATCCCGACTCAGTTATTCCTGTTTGACTGCCTGCGCGCCGATGGGCGGAAAATCCCTATCGAGCTGCGCCTGGTACTGGTCTGGGACGATCAGGGTACGTTCGAAGGCATCCTTGGCGTGGGACGTGATATCAGCCAGCAGCGTCGGGCTGAAAAAGACCTGCGCATGGCCGCTACCGTATTCGAACACTCGACTTCAGCCATCCTGATTACCGATCCGGCTGGCTACATCGTGCAAACCAACGAGGCGTTCAGCCGGGTCAGCGGTTACACCGCAGCACAGGTGCTCGACCAGCTACCGACTCTGCTGACCGTCGATAACCAGCAGGAAGCGCACTTGCGCTACATCGTCAAACAGCTGAGTCAGCACAGCAGTTGGGAAGGCGAAGTGTGGCTCAAACGTCGCAACGACGAACACTACCCGGCATGGGTCGGCATCACGGCAGTACTGGATGACGAAGGCGATCTGGCCAGTTACGTCTGCTTCTTCACCGATATCAGTGAGCGTAAGGCCAGTGAGCAACGCATTCATCGCCTGGCTTACTACGACGCCCTGACCCACCTGCCAAACCGCTCGCTGTTCCAGGATCGCCTGCACTCAGCGCTGCAGCATGCCGAGCGGCAGAACGCCTGGGTCGTGTTGATGTTCCTCGACCTTGACCGCTTCAAGCCGATCAACGACTCCCTGGGACACGCGGCCGGTGACCGCATGCTCAAGGAAATGGCCACGCGCCTGCTGGCGTGCGTTGCCGATGACGACACAGTTGCCCGCATGGGCGGCGACGAGTTCACCTTGCTGCTGCAACCGAGTCCGACTCGGGAGCTCGCCCTGAACCGCGCCATTCACGTTGCCGAGCAGATCCTGACCAGCCTGGTCACACCGTTCGTCCTTGAAGGGCGGGAGTTCTTCGTGACCGCCAGTATCGGCATCGCCCTCAGCCCTCAGGACGGTAACGAACTGAGCCAGTTGATGAAGAACGCCGACACCGCGATGTATCACGCGAAGGAAAACGGCAAAAACAACTTCCAGTTCTATCAGGCCGACATGAACGCTTCGGCGCTGGAACGCCTGGAGCTGGAAAGCGACTTGCGCCATGCACTGGAGCAGCAGGAATTCACCCTGTTCTACCAGCCTCAGTTCAGCGGCGACGGCAAGCGCCTCACGGGTGCCGAAGCCTTGTTGCGCTGGCGTCATCCACGTCGCGGACTGGTCTCGCCAAACGAGTTCATTCCCGTACTGGAGGAGCTCGGGCTGGTGGTGGAAGTGGGCGACTGGGTACTCACCGAGGCCTGCAAACAGCTCAAAGCCTGGCACCGGGCCAAGGTGCGCGTGCCCAAGGTCTCGGTCAACATTTCCGCCCGGCAATTCGCTGACGGCCAGTTGGGTAACCGGATCGCCAATATTCTCCAGGAAACCGGGCTGTCCCCTGCCTGCCTTGAACTGGAGTTGACCGAAAGTATTCTGATGCGCGAAGTCGGCGTGGCGATGCAGATTCTCGACGGCCTGAAGCGCCTGGGCCTGAGCATTGCGGTAGATGACTTCGGCACCGGCTATTCGTCGCTGAACTACCTGAAACAGTTCCCCATCGACATCCTCAAGATCGACCGGACCTTCGTCGACGGTCTGCCTTCGGGCGAGCAGGACGCACAGATCGCCCGCGCCATCATCGCCATGGCCCACAGCCTGAATCTGGCGGTCATCGCCGAGGGCGTCGAAACCCACGAGCAGCTCGAGTTTCTGCGCGAGCACGGCTGTGACGAAGTGCAAGGCTACCTCTTCGGCCGCCCGATGCCAGCCAGCATGTTCGAGGCGCAGTACAGCAATGATGCGCTGTTTATGTTTGATTGAGAGGGACAGCTACAAGCTACAAGCTACAAGCAAGGGCAAGGGCAAGGGCAAGGGCAAGGGCAAGGGCAAGGGCAAGGGCAAGGGCAAGGGCAAGGGCAAGGGCAAAAGCAGAACGGCTTTTGCTTGAAGCTTGCAACTTGTAACTTGAAGCTGCTTCTAGACAACATGACTGCGTTTCATATCACTCCAGAAAGCGCTTGGGTTAGAATGCCCCCCTTTTCTGCCCCCGATCCCTGAGGACCGCCATGTTCAGCCGTGATTTGACTCTCGCCAAGTACGACTCCGATCTCTTCGCCGCGATGGAGCAAGAAGCCCTGCGCCAGGAAGAGCACATCGAGCTGATCGCTTCGGAAAACTACACCAGCCCAGCGGTGATGGAAGCTCAGGGTTCGGTCCTGACCAACAAATACGCTGAAGGCTACCCGGGCAAGCGTTACTACGGCGGCTGCGAATACGTCGACGTGGTTGAGCAACTGGCCATCGACCGCGCCAAAGAACTGTTCGGCGCCGATTACGCCAACGTTCAGCCACACGCTGGTTCGCAAGCCAACAGCGCCGTTTATCTGGCTCTGCTGCAAGGCGGCGACACCATTCTGGGCATGAGCCTGGCCCACGGCGGTCACCTGACCCACGGCGCCAGCGTCAGCTCGTCGGGCAAGCTGTACAACGCCGTTCAGTACGGCATCGACGCCAATGGCATGATCGACTACGACGAAGTCGAGCGCCTGGCTGTTGAGCACAAGCCAAAAATGATCGTGGCCGGTTTCTCTGCCTACTCGCAGATTCTCGACTTCCCGCGCTTCCGCGCAATCGCTGACAAGGTTGGCGCTTACCTGTTCGTCGACATGGCCCACGTAGCCGGTCTGGTTGCTGCTGGCGTTTACCCGAACCCGGTGCCTTTCGCTGACGTCGTGACCACCACCACGCACAAGACCCTGCGCGGTCCACGTGGCGGCCTGATCCTGGCTCGCGCCAACGCCGACATCGAGAAGAAGCTGAACTCTGCAGTTTTCCCAGGTGCCCAAGGCGGCCCACTGGAGCACGTGATTGCCGCCAAGGCCGTATGCTTCAAGGAAGCGCTGCAGCCTGAGTTCAAGGCTTATCAGCAACAAGTCGTGAAAAACGCCAAGGCCATGGCCGGTGTATTCATCGAGCGCGGTTTCGACGTGGTTTCCGGCGGTACTGAAAACCACCTGTTCCTGCTCTCGCTGATCAAGCAGGACATCTCCGGTAAAGACGCAGACGCCGCTTTGGGCCGCGCGTTCATCACCGTAAACAAAAACTCCGTACCTAACGACCCACGTTCCCCGTTCGTCACTTCCGGCCTGCGCTTCGGCACACCGGCAGTCACCACTCGTGGCTTCAAGGAAGCAGAGTGCAAAGAGCTGGCAACCTGGATCTGCGACATCCTGGCTGACCTGAACAACGAAGCCGTGATCGACGCAGTCCGTGAAAAAGTAAAAGCCATCTGCGCCAGACTGCCGGTATACGGCGCTTAATCAGCCCCGTTTGCAGCAGTAACAAAAAGCCCCGGTTCGCGAGAGCCGGGGCTTTTTCGTGGACGCCGTATATGATCTGAAACGCAGAACCTGTAGGAGCGCGCTTGCCCGCGATTCGATCTGTCACTCGATGAATATATCGCCTGTGCTGACG
>NZ_JAGTPI010000003.1:0-207183 GCF_021147825.1 Pseudomonas quasicaspiana | reverse complement strand
TGTACTGGAGCTATCGCGAGCAAGCTCACTCCTACAGTAAAAAGCATTCCAAATCAGATAGTTATATTTTTTTTGATAGGAGCGAGGCTTGCCCGCGATGAACGATAACGCGAGTGTATCTGACTGACCGAGGCGCCTGTATCGCGGGCAAGCCTCGCTCCCACAAGATTCGTGCTTGTCGAGCGACAACGCTTAGTCGAAGGTAGGCCGGTAAGTTCAAACAACCAGGTCGGCTGTCAGGCCGCCGCGCTTTTGATTTTGATCTGAGGCGCCCCGTTAAATCACGCCGGCCGCCCGCAGATTCTGAAGCGGGGGCAACCCGGCAGGACGCCGGGTTAGCCGCACCGGGCCATGGATGGCCCATTGCGGCGGCCCACGGTTCAGGATCTGCGGGCGGGTACACCGAGCACCAGCGAGGTGCCAAGTGATGGGGCAAGAGCCTTTTGCTTACTTTTGGGCTCTCAAAAGTGAGGCGCCGTAAGGGCGCAACCAATACAAGCCATTAACGCGCTAACGGATATGTACACAAAAAATCCCGACATGGAAAAGATGTGTACATACCTATGGAAGGGATGCAGCGGGGTCAGCGCACCAACACACGACGCAAAGTAGCCAGCCGGTCAGCGAACCCCATGATCCACTGACTGAAGCTCAACTCATTGAGCACACTGAGATCCTGCTGAGCACATAGACGAACCGTGTTCTGCGCATCCAGAGCCAACCAGCAACCGCCCAACTGGTCAGGCTTGAAATTCAGCTGCAGCAAGCGTTCGTGGATGCCACGCTGCGTCTGATCAAGATCAATCCGGGCATGGACGAACGCAACATCACCCGGTGCCGGAACTTCAATATTAGCCAGTTCCTGACCCTGCTCGTCAGCCAGCGCACAGAGGCCATCCTTGAATACCAGTTCACTGCCAGCCTGCGCGGCCAGCGCCGCCAGCAAACGGTCGGCATGAGGTGTGGTCATGGGTTCTGCTCCTTATCAATGAAAATCTGCTTTGCCGGACATGGCGCGTGTCAATGACGCGCCAGACCTTCGCCCAAGTGCTCGAGCCCCATGAGCTGCAACTGATGAGCGCTGATTTCATCCAGCGCGGCACTGTCCAGTTCGCCCGGCAAACAATGCCAGACCACGAAATCGCGGCGAGAATCCAGGAACAGAAAGTAATCGTTGTAACGCTCCGGGTCATCGAAACGACGCTCCAGCGCATCACCTAACTGCGAAGGTCCAAGACTGTGCCAGTCAACCTGCAGGGCCAGGCCCCAGTCCAGGCATTCGCGACGTGTGCAAAAGGCTACGCCAGCAGCTATTTCCCAGATAGCAGGGCGTCCTGCCACCACCTCGGCGTAAAATTGCGCCTTGTCAGTATTACGAGCGGGCATAGGGTTAATCCTCCAAGGGCACTCGAGTGAATTCGGCCTGTTCATCCCCCAGGCCGAGGCCGTCGCGCATATCCGATGGCCACCAGATAACGACCTCACGGTCGTTGGAAACAGGCCGGTCACACGCCTCTTTGGCGCACCCGCGGTGGCCAAAGGAAGAGCAACCGGCCAACAACATCACGGTCAAAGCGAGCAAGACAGCTTTCATGGCTGGCTGACCTCCACAGTAGTGAGCAATGAACGACGTTGCGGCGCGCCGCTGTTGACTTTGGGTGGACGCAAAGCAATGAACACCTCGGCCTCTCCACCCGGCGGCACCCAGGCACTCGGCCAGACGCTAACGCCGACCGCATAACGACCTCCACAGCTGGCCTCATCAACGCGTTGTGGCGTATCGGACGTGTTGCGCACCAGCGCGACAGCGACGCCAAACCCTGCATCACCGGCATACCATTGCGCACGGCGTGGATCGAGTTGCAGGTCAGGATTGCCGTCGCACAACGTCTCGGGACGCAGCGGTATGGCAGCGGCGGTAAAGCCCGCAGGCAAAGTCCCCTGAATCATCGCGCTCAAGGCCTTGGTGACCACTGTGCGGTTCGGTCGCTCGGTGCCTTCGCGGCGCTTTTTGATCTTGTCCAGACGATCCTGCACATGGTTGGGGTTGGCGTAGTCGACGTAGCGCATCGGGTTCACCTGGTCACCAATCAGGCGCGGCGTCAGGATGAACAAGCGTTCGCGGTTGGACTCACTGCGCTCGCTGGCCGTGAACAGCAACTTGCCAATGATCGGGATCGCGCTCAGATAAGGCACTTTCTTGCGACGCTCGTTGTTTTCATAGACATGAAAACCGCCCACCACCAGCGAGGCCTTCTCGGCAATGACCGCCTGGGTGCTGACGTTGCCACGGCGCACCGAAGGCTGCTCGGCTCGGATATTGGATTCCTGGATCTGCCCGTCCTCGATATCGACGACCATCTGAATCATCTGATCCTTGGCACCGGAAGCCGTGATAGAACGCGGAATAACCTGCAGGCTGGTGCCCGCTGTCAGCGGCTGGAAGTTTGCGACCCGCTCACCGATAGCTTCAAGAATTTCGGTCTGGCTGAAGTCGATGACCGCAGGCTGGTTTTCCAGGGTCAGCACCGAAGGATTGCCAATGATCGTCGCCGAGCCTTTGCCTTCCAGTGCGCGCAGGCCCAGGAAAAATTTGTCCCGATCCTGAACATACATTGTCGAGCTGCGGCCGTTCTCGGCAATGCTCGCGCCGCCGCTGAAGTTACCGGCGCTCAACCCCCAGTTGCTGGACAACTCATCCATCGAGTTGCGGTCAACGTCGACAATGATGGCGTCGATCTCGATCACGTTACGAGGCTTGTCCAGCTCCTCCACCAGATCCTTGTAGATCGAACGCCGCTCGGGATCGTCGTAGATCAGCACGGCGTTGTTGCGCACGTCCGCCTCGACCCTGATGTGATTGCGTGAGCGCGAGGAGCGCCGCTCGCCCTCGGTAGGTGCCACATAATTCTTGCCGCTGAAATTGCTGGCAACTGAGTCGTCGAACAGCTGCGGAAAATTACTCGCATCGGCGCCGAAACCCGTGCTCATGCCACCCATGCCTGCCAAGGGCAACGTGCCGGTGCGCAGGGCATCAGAGGTCAGCCCGCCGCCCATTGAGGAGCGACGTTCCAGCAGGTTTCGCAGCAGCGTGGCAACGCCATCGACTTTCAGGCTTTCGCCGCGGTACTTGATCGGTCGGTCGGCAGCGTTCGCGTAGCGCAGCGGCAAATAGATGACTTCCTGCTTTTCATCGCGGCTTTGCTGCTTTTTGCTGAAGTCTTCGATCAATTCGACGTAACGACGCGGACCCCGCACCAGCACCACGCCCTGCTCGGGCAAAGCGCCCCAGCCGAAGCGCGGATCGAGCAAGCCGACGTCGGTCAACGCCTGACTGAGGTCATCGACTGACTTTTCATCCACCTCGATACGCTTGGATTGCTGTTGATCAAGCGGACTGATGTACAGGCTGTTGTTATAAACGAACCACTGAAATTGATGCTCCAGCGCGAGGCGGTCAAGAAACGCCTCCGGGCTTTCGCTGCGCATCCGCCCGTTGACGGTGCCGCTGATGTCTTCCATCTCCAGACTGACGCCGAAACTCTCGGCGAAGTCCTTGAGGACCTGCGTCAACGGCGCATTCTTGGCGTCATAGGCATACGGGGTGTCGCGCCATTGTTCCGGTACGACGGCAAACGTGGGCGTGGCCCAGAGCATCGCGGCCATCAACGGCAGGCAGGTCCAGGCAGTTTTACCCATTCATCAATCCTCTGTGCAAAAGTCCCAGACCCAGCGACGCGGGCATGGCGGGCCGGCCTGCCGTTTTGCGCGGGGCCTGTTCGGCGAGTACCAGCGTCCAGGCGGCTTGCTGGTTGGCCAGGTTTTCAACGGTGGCGACCAGTGCCGCAGTGTCGACATCGGGGGGCAACCAACGCACCAGGCAGGCACGTTGCTTATGACGGTCATAAGCCAGGGCAATCGGGTCTTCCCCCATCAGGCTGGCTTCGACCAGGCGCAACAGGGGGGCGAGCTGATCATTGTGTGTGCCCATGCGCCCAGGCAGTGCGACACGACAGAAGAAGCCGCCTTCGCGGTTTTGCACCTGGATGCTGGCGCCGTCCACCCAGCATTCGAAAAGCCCGCCAGCCTCGCGGCGGCAGGCTTCTAGCTGGGTGTACAACTCACTGGAAGCCATCGAGCACCGACTTGGTCATGCCGTGCTTCGCGCTCAAGGCTTGAGTCAGCGCGAAGTTGGCCGAAGTGGTGTTCATGGTTTCCTCGAAAATGGCCTGCATGTTCTCGACACTAGGATCGTCGGCGGCAGCTTCGCTCGCGTATTCGTAGTTGCGGCTGGCTCGGTCGTAGTTGTTGTCCAGTCGTCTTTCCAGGGCATTGGTTGACATGGCGTGCTCTCTCGAAATGGGATGACTATCGATGAGTGGTCACGCCGGACAGAACGGTTCCGTCACTGATGAGATTGATCACGCGAGGTCAAGAATGCGCTCACGCAGCCGTTCCCAGTCGAGGCTGAAATCGCCGCTTTCAGTGCTCAGCCAGAGCGTACCGGGAGCGAGGCCGGTGTCGCGTTCGAGCTGCCAGTGCGTGTGCGGTTGTTGTTGCAACCAAGCGTCGACCGATTCATGAAGGTCCACGGAGCAACGCAATGTGGCGCGCACCGGACGGGTCTGGCTCTGGGCAATCTGGCGCACCAGAGCCAATGCGCGTTCTTCATCGGACAGCGTGCCCAGCAGACTGGCCAGCGTCTCGCTTAACAGGCTCCGGGCCTGCTCGACCAACGCCTCACGCTGAGCCTGCCGTTCGGCCTCCCAGCCTTCCAGCATGGCATTGGCGCGATCCCAGAATTGCGCTTGAGCATCGGCCAGCAGTTGCTCGCCCTGAGCCCGTGCATCGGCGAGCAAAGCCTCTGCTTGTATATGAGCACGCGCAAGGTGCTCACTGGCGAGCACCACATCGCTGAAATATTCGCGGCGCAGCAATGGCTCGGCAACGCCAGGCTGCGGAGCATCAAAACTGAGCGTGCGACGAATGAACATCAGGTTCCTCCAAGACACGTTGCAACGCGGCGCGCCAGAGCATATCCAGACGCTTGGGCTCGGCGCAGGGTGATGCGGTTACGGTGGTTGCGACTGCCCGCGGCCAAAGCAGCCTTAGCCGCTGCCATTGCGCTTCGCCGCGCCATTGAGCCAGCAATTGCAAAGGGTCGACAGGCTCGTCAGGCAACCAACTGCCCGGCCGTAACGCCTTGGCCACGCTGCGACACCAGGGCCGCAGACTTTCATCCGGCAGCTGTCGCGTTGCCCGCGCCGTGCACAGATGCTCGACAACAGCGAGCAATGACTCCCGATGTTCGCCGGCTTCGAGCAAGCTGACGATCATCGAGTCCGGGCGCGACGGGCTGCTGGCCTGAACACCGAACGCAGCGCCCAGACGATCAGGATGCACCGCTGATAGCCAGGCAAACTGGGCATCGCTCAAATGTCGTTCGCTGATCACTTCAGACCAACTGGCGTCAGCCCATTGCCAGGGCCGAGCCCACCATTGCAGCCACTGCTGCCCCAGTGCCGGACTCATGCCCCGCGCTCGTCAAACCGGCCAACAGCGGTACCTGGCGCCCTGGGTGCCGAACGCATGCCCACCAGCTCAAGCAATTTTTGGCGTAACGCCGGGCGTAGCCACAGAATCAAACCCGCGAATAAAAAGAAAATCCCCAACGCGCCACCCAGCATCATGCCTTTGAGAGCGTCGACTTCCTGCTCTGGCACCATGAACGGTCCGTAATGAACCAGAACCTGCTCCTCTTGATAGGCACGTGCGTTGACGAAGACCACCGACAGTTTCTCGGTGTTATCCACCGCCGCTGCCATGCCGGGAATACTGCTGGCAACCATCCGCCGGATTCGCGGCAACACGGTATCTGGATCAAGGCTCGCAGCATGTTTGATGAACACGGCTGCCGAGGCTGGCTGTACCGGTTCGCCGGGCGCTACTCGCTCTGGAAGCACCACGTGTACGCGAGCGACAATGACGCCATCAATCTGCGACAGCGTCGACTCCAGCTCTTGTGACAATGCATAGATATAACGCGCGCGCTCTTCAAGAGGCGTGGAGATCACCCCTTCCTTCTTGAAGATTTCACCCAGATTAGTGCGCGTGCGCCGTGGCAGACCCGCCGCCTCCAACACCCGCACCGCTCGATTGATGTCCGAGGCGGACAGCAGAACGCTGACCCCTTCTTTGTTGCTGCGCTTGCTGGCGTCGATGTTCTTGCTCGACAACTCGGCGATCACATCATTGGCATCGTTTTCAGAAAGCTTGCCGTGCAGTTCTATCTGATCACCGCAAGCGCCCAGCATCAGCGCCAGCCCGATCAGGCTCAGGTATTGCAGAAAATGCCTCATCAGCCCACCCATCACTGCATGTTGGTGAGTTTGTCCAAGGCTTGCGAACCCTTGCTGATCATTTTCACCGACAACGACGTTTGCAGAGAGTAATCGCTCAGCGCCCGGGTCGCTTCCATGAACTTCTTGGGGTCCGAATGCAGCGACGCCTCGCGCAGCGCCTTGCCAGCGTCCCTGGACATATCCTCCAGAGACAGAGCCTTGCGCGTCAGCGGGTCCATCACCTGCTCCGAAAAAGCCCCCGCCCCCTGAGTCGGCTCTGGCCTTTGCATGGCAGCCCTGAACCAGTCAGCATCGCCTTGCGTAGGGTTATCCAGCTCCACTTCCGGCTTGAGCGCCGTGGCGGAGGCCGAGCTGTTTTCAAGTTTCCCAATCGTCATATCGACCTCCTTCACGGTTTTCAGCTGAACAGCTTGTTCATGATCGAACCGGCTGTATTCTGGGCATCCTGCTGCAGCGCTTGATCCTGAGCCTTTGGACCAGAACCCTGAGTGGTATTGCCGTCCTGACCCTGCCCCTGCAACAGCTTGAGCAGATCATCGAGGCCCATGGTCACCGTCCCGTTGCCGCCGCCGAAACCGCCGCTACCGCCCACGGCACCGCCACCGCCACCGCCACCGCCACCGAATCCTCCACCACCGCTACCACTGCCGCTGCCTTGATCCGGAGAAAGGGGGATTCCGCTATTGGCCAGCATGCCTGAAGCCGGTGCTGTGCCGCTGCCGGCAGCCTGGCCAAGCATGGCGAGAGCATCCTGAAACTTGGATGCTTCAGCGCCGTCAAGGAAAGTGTCCGCCTTGCCACTGCTGTCAGTTTCGTTGAGTTCGTCCGACCATGACTTGGTCTTGCCGTCAGCGTTGTCCGGCGATCCGAATTTCTCCGGATGCTGGTCCATGAAGTTAGCGACATCTTGCAGCAGGGCTTTGTCTTCGCTTTTGAACGTTGCGCCACCTGAGCCATCCGTCGCAGGCTCCAACACGCTGCCGAGCTTCTGCTCTGCCAGTCCACCGAGCAGTGATGAAAGCGCATCGCCGCCACCGCCAGCTGCACCGCCGCCGCCCACACCACCGCTACCGCCACCAAAACCGTTGCCAGCACCGGCACTGCCTGCACCGCCTGCACTGCCGGTGCTCCCGCCCAACAACTGGCTCAGCAGTTTCAGAAGATCGTCAGGACTCATGTCCTTCACGGAACCGGCAGCAGGTTTTTGATCAGACATACCGCTGGAGCCCTGACCGCCAGCAGCTTGGCTTTGCGATCCCAGCTTCTCCATCAGTTGGGTAAGCAGTTTTACCAGTGGGTTTTCGCTGTTGACCTGCCCTTTGCCATCGGTCATCGACTTGACCAGCGTGTCAAGGGCAGCGTCCGTGCTCTGCGGGCGTTGGCCACCGCCTGCTGCATTGGGGGAATTACGCGTCTGCTGCTCATTACTGAAACTGGTCGGGCGACTGTTCTCAAGATTTATCGAAATGGTCATGCCTATACGTCCTCTTTGTAATCAGACATCCAGAGTGCGGGCGGGGCCATGTCGCACCTCCACTGAGGGGACACAGCCACCGCCAGAATGATCAGTAATTGATCCCCTTGGCGGTTGAAGCGACGTTACTGAGGTGCTTGAGGTCGCTGTCCTGGCTCATCGCCTCGACGGTGTTCTTGGCGTCGGTCTCGATTTTCTTGATGCCCGCGTTGGTGACTTTGGAGTCCGCAGCCCCGGTGGCATCAGTCATGCGCCCGGCGTTTTCTGCCGAGTTGCTTTCGTAGCCACCGTCGGTGCCGGCAGTAGCGGCTTTGAAGTTGCTGCTAAAGCTGTTGCCCATGTTGTTCATGCTGTTGAAAAAGCTTTCCATAATCTTGCACCTCAGCGGAATGATTGATGTAGGAACTCAGGCCCGGCAGGGTTCAAGCGCCGGTCCTGTTCAATGAGTGGGCATGAGGTTGAAAGCAGTTCCACGTTTAATCCGGGGACTGTGCGTCCTGATGGCTGCGGGAGATGCGCGGGGCGGTGTGCGGGACATAAAAGCCCGCTGCCTGGCGCCAGTCAGAAAACCGGGAGACGCAAGGGCAGAAAAGAAATAGGCAGGAAAGAGCGTGGTGTCAGACTGAAAGGCTTTTGATGCGGTGATACAACGTGCGGCTCGGAATACCCAGTTCGAAGCTGGCCGCTTCTACGCTTTGCTGATGGCGCTTCATGGCTTCATCAATGAGGATACGTTCAATGACCCGTAACTGCGCCTTGAGCTGCAATGGCTCTGGCGAGCAAGGCTCAGCCAAAGGCGAGAAGCCCAGTACGGAGCGCTTTGCGCTGGACTTGAGTTCACGAATATTGCCCGGCCAGGTGTGTGCAAGCAGTTGTTGAGTCATCGCGGGAGTCATTACCGGGGCCGGTCGACCGACCAGCGATGCCTGCTTGGCGAGGAAGCGATTGAACAACGGGATAATTTGTTCGCGACGCTCACGCAGCGGTGGCATCTTGATGCTGACCACGCTGAGACGAAAGTACAGATCGCGGCGAAAGGTGCCCTCTTCAACCAACTCTTCAAGGGGGCGTTGCGAAGAGGTGATGACGCACATGTCCACCGGGATGAACTCGGTTGATCCCAAGCGTTCAACGCCACGGGTTTCCAGCACACGCAGCAGCTTGGCCTGTAACGACAGCGACATGCTGTCAATCTCATCCAGGTACAGCGTACCGCCCTGCGCAGCCTCGACATAACCACTGCGCGATTTACTGGCACCGGTGTAAGCACCGCTGACCACACCAAACAATTCGCTCTCGGCCAGGCTCTCCGGGATGGCCGCGCAGTTCATCGCAACGAACGCACCACGTCTTCGCGATAAACGATAAATCTGCCTTGCCAGGGTGTCCTTGCCGGTGCCTGTTTCGCCAACCAGCAGCACATCAATATTCAGGGGGGCCATGTTGGTGGCCAGGTACTGCAAGTCAACAAAATCGCCGAAATAGGCAATTTCCTTCAGGTCTGATTCAAACTCGCGTCTATCCATGTTGGAGTACCCTCTTCGCACTTACATCCAGTATCGCGACCCCCTGACAGGCAGTTTGCAATGGCAAACTACTCAGGTCGCATCACTCAAGTGGTACCATTTTCAAAGGACACTTCTACTCTCAACATAAAGCCGCAAGAGAATTTGGAGGGGACAGGTCGTTTGAAAAAGCTTGCGTAACGTAGACAAAAACAGACAACAGAAGTTCAGATAAAAGTTATATTTCAACAGTGCGCGATATAGTGCGCAATTAATATCGATTCTTCTCTGAAAGCATCGCTCTAGAGCCTTCCGCATCACCAAAAGCGACCTCTGACAGGGCTCTTTACGACACGGCAGGCGAGCGTAACTGTCGCAGGTGACAGTTTTATGAATGGCTATTATCTATAACTTATCTTCCGCAAGTTTCCAAGCACAATCAGACTGTCACACAGTGATTACTTATATGCTTTTACATGGCCACCATACGCGGATTGTTAACATCACGGTATAAAATCGTATCACTGTCAGTGAATAAGAGTATTTGAACACTTTTATCCCCTGTGCCTACAGGGCCATTGAGAAATCATCGCTGCAGTGAGCCCTACACTGGCCGGCTGTTTCAACAATTCCGGATGGTTGAACAGGTAGGCATTAACAGCGTTGACCACCTGCCCCGCATCGACATCCTCCCGACTGCAAAACAACAAGCCTGCATTGGCATCGTAGACACCCTGGACATAACCCAATGCCTGCATCTGAGCCACGTTCAACGGCTGCCCCTTGCGAATTTCGCGCAGCGATACCTGCAGGTCATGCCCGCTGAAAAATGCCCCTTGGACCGTCTCGCATAATCCAGCAAGCATCAACGCCCCGCCCATGCAGAATGAACGCATCAAACGGTTTCCCCGGAGACGACGCCTGGAGACACCGCCATTGCGGGCGCGCGAGTTCTTGTGCACAGCATGCGCAATGGGAAATCTGTCATCCGCCATCAGTCCGATCCCGTGGTGATCTGAATGCTGAGTGGTCAGTGCCTGAAAAACGGTTCCACGATTAAGCAGATTTTTTTTGGCGAGCGTTCACTCGCTAAAAGCAAAGCTGGACATAACCTGCTGAGTGAGACCCTGACGAGAGGCGGCCAGCTGTTTGAGCAGAGCGCTGTCGCGCTCAAGATACCTGAGCTGCCGAAGGCTGCGATGGCGGTGTGTCAGAGTAAATGCTTCGCAGCCTTCGGCAGCTCCTACAAAATATGAATTCAAACTTATAGGATTGCATTTTCTGGACAACGCCCCTGCTATCCAGGGGCGTTTATGTGAAATCAAGCGGCGTTTTTAACCTGCTTCAGCGAGCGCGCCACCAGATCTCCAAACGAACTGACCGGCCCTTGCAGGTTGCCCAGGAAGCGCGGGTAGATCAGCCACAGATCCATAACCGGCTTGAAGTCCTTGACTGGCAACACCGCCAGTTGCTCGCGATGAATGCTGCGTTCAAGCAAAGGGCGTGGCACCAGCCCCAAACCCATGCCGTCGGCTACGAGGCCCAACTGGAGTTCAGTGCCGAAAGTTTCCAGGTTGACCTTCAGGCTCAGGCCCTGATCCGACAAGGTACGCTGCAAACCGGCGCGAAAACCACAGCCATCAGGGTTTAGCACCCAACCCTGTTGATAACAGTCGGCCAGTTTTACCGAGCCTTTGGGCAACGCAGAACGTGCACAAACCACTACCAGTTCCATCTTGCCGATGGACTCGCCAATGATGTTTTCCGGGAAAATCTTGCCCGCCGGGAACAACGCCGCGGCGGCATCCAGTTCGCCGTTCTCGATTTTGCTGACCAGGTTACTGCCCCAGCCGGTGGACACCTGCGCACGCAAATCCGGGTACTCACCGCGCAGCTGCTTGAGGGCATCCAGCAGCACCACGTCACCAATAGTTTGCGGCACGCCCAGACGCAGCAGACCGCTCGGCGGTGTATCGCTGGCAACCAGCTCACGCAAGGCATCCATCTCACGGAGGATCGACAGACAACGCTGATACACCTGATTACCCATCTGCGTCGGCTTGAGCGGTTTGGTGTTGCGGTCGAACAACTCGACGCCCAACGCCTGCTCGAAATTCTGTACCCGCCGAGTAATCGCCGGTTGGGTCAGGTCCAGGGACTGCGCCGCATGGCTGATCGACTGGCAACGAATCACCGCCACAAAGGCATCGATATCATCAATTTTCATTCGGACCGCACATAAAGAGACAGAGGAGAGATAGGCGAAAAGCATAGTGGGATTTGCGGTGTGTGGATAGCTCTGGGGAGTATGTCGCCGCTCAGGACACGACATGGTCTGGTCAAACGCAAATATATTTCTCAGTAGGAGTGCACGAGCACCGCGAGGCTGCGATAGCGGTGTATCAGGCCGAATGTTATCGTTTGTACAGGAAGCTTCGCGAATAAATTCGCGCCCAAAGGGTTTTGTGTTTGCCAGGCGAGTGCGTAAACAGTCCTGATGTTCCTACCCCAATAGACAGCGTACTTATTCCACTCGTATGGTTATCGTATGGTTTGCTCGCCCTCCGTAAAGACGCCGTAAACATCATTGTTTTTTATCAGCGGGAAGTTAGTCTCCCTACTCTTTTCCCCACGTGAGATTCAATATGGAAAATTCGGAATTAGGCACCCTGATTATCATCATGATCGGTGTTTTCGGATTTGCTTCATTTCTCTTTGAATACCTGAGCGCCAGACACTCAAAGAAAAACAAGCCGCACTGACATTGAACTTGCGCTAAAAAATCAAATAACGAATCAAGCCGGTGTGTCACGGGGGCGCCCTGAATTCCGCCCCACTTTACTCAGAATAGAACCAGTGCCGCTCTGACTTTTTCTTTGCCGAACACACTCATGCGTTCGAACTCCTGGTGCGTCAATGGAACATGCTGGCAATCCAGACGCTGACGATACCGGCTATGGTCCAGATCAGGATCATGCAGATAAACAAAGTCTTCATCACACCCCGTCACCACCACCCAGTGTGGCGCTTTGGAACGTGTCAGCCGATAGCTGCTGATCAGCACGACAGGAATGCCGCCGCCGTTGAAAACCTGTGGCAAGTCGAGGCGACGGGACTTGGACTGCTGAACACCACTGGCTTGCAGCTCTCTGCAAAACCCGTCATGCACCAGCCGCATGACTGATTTTTTGTCTTCACGGCGTACACCGTCCAGAAACAGCGGGCCCGAGCGGCTGACCTGTAAACGCACATCGAACCCACGCCGCCATGCGGCCAGTGCCAGCCCGTGCGGGCTACAGCCGCCGTGCCCTGAGGTCATGAAAATAGTCGTAGCCTCCCGCCAGAGTTGAATCTCCTCGTCCCGTGAGAATACCCGGTCAGGATTGAGTGCCTTCATGGCCATGAGCAATGACGCCGCCCCACAGGTAAATTCGGTTGTCTGCGCGTAATAAGGAACAGCCGCAACGCTGCCAGGCACCGGCAGGACGATGCGCTTTTCATAGCGAAGGGCACGGGCATGGTCCTGGTAGTAATCGTCGACTTCGGCAAAAAGCCGGTACCCGGCCCGTTCGTACAGGCGGATCGCCGAGGGATTGTCGGGGCGCACTTCCAGACGCAGGTGTGCGCACTCATGCTCAATCGCCAACTGCTCTGATTGCTCGAGCAGCGCCAGACCCAGGCCCAACCCTCTGGCCCGGCAGTCAATGGCCAGCGAATAAAGTCTGGCCAGGGAAGTGCCTCGATGAAACAGCACCAGTGAATACCCCAACAAGCCCTGATCATCCTCGGCAACTAACAACTTGGCGTGCGCCCGCTGAATCATCCATAAGAAATTACGTCGGGACAGTCGGTCCTGTTCGAAGCACTGGTTCTCCAGAAGTTCCAGGGCAGGAATGTCTTCGGCGGTAGCAAAGCGGTAGTTAAGATCCATGGGATTACCGTAAATAAAACGTAACGAAAGAGGACAGTTAAAATCAAATATGTTTTATAGAAAACACCTGCACGGCAAAGGCCCTTTTTATCATGGTTTCGGTGTGTTCAAACGTAATGGAATTATTACCAAAGGTCGAGTCCAATTTACCCGCCATTAAAGAAGACGGCGCGGCCCAGTTGTTTCCACCCAGCAAGTTATTGGTGATTGTAGAGCGCCGCGATGACTGGCAGGGTTATTTGCCCAGCGAAAGTATCGTCACGGCCCAAGAATACCTGGAAGACAAGAGATATAAAAATCCTGGCGGACAGGTTCAAGTCATTAACCTGTGCCGAAGTTATAAATATCTGGGTCACGGTTACTACTGTTCGCTATTGGCCGAAGCGCGGGGCCATAAAGTCATCCCATCCGTTAAAACCATCAGTGAGC
The DNA here is from genome assembly GCF_021147825.1 of Pseudomonas quasicaspiana. NCBI lineage: Bacteria > Pseudomonadati > Pseudomonadota > Gammaproteobacteria > Pseudomonadales > Pseudomonadaceae > Pseudomonas > Pseudomonas quasicaspiana. The sequence continues at coordinate 193,482 of NZ_JAGTPI010000003.1, read as the reverse complement.
TGACCAAACGCTCGCTCTACGGCCTGGCGCTCGATGACCTGGACCGGATGCTGGATAACGCCATCGCCGACCATCCGTATGGCGAAACCGAAGGGTTTACCCTCACCTTCCATTTCGGCAAGACCGACCTGAAACCCTTGCAGGGATTGGCGCAACAGCTGTTTGACACCTTCCCGACGCCCATCCTGCAAGTCGAGTTCATCAAGAACCAGCGCTGGCAGATCGCCGGAATCAAGATCGGCGCGCTGCACAAGCTTCGTGAAGAACAACAGCATGACTTCGCCGACGCGCTCGACACCTTCAACCGGCGCATCTGGCGCCAGCCGGTTTCGTTGCGCCAGGCCCGTTATGACCTGGCTATCCTGCATGATCCAGGCGAAGCACTGGCGCCCTCCAACCCCCTGGCCCTTCAGCGGTTCATCAGTGCCGGCCAGCGGTTGGGCATCAATGTGGAACTGATCGAAAAGAAAGACTATGCGCGACTGGCCGAATACGACGCCCTGTTCATTCGCGAAACCACCAGCGTGGACAATCACACCTACCGCTTCGCGAAAAAAGCCGAGAGCGAAGGCTTGGTGGTGATGGACGATTCGAACTCGATTCTTCGCTGCACCAACAAAGTCTTCCTCACTGATCTGCTCAACAAACACAACCTGGGGATGCCCGCGACAGAAATCCTCTATCGCGATCGCCTTCAGGACCTGGAACAGATTGGCGAACGCCTGGGTTTTCCCGTCGTATTGAAAATCCCGGACGGCTGCTTTTCTCGCGGGGTGATCAAAGTGGAAAACAAAGCGGAACTGGCCAAGGCCGCTGCCGAACTGTTCGAGCACTCTGTGCTGCTACTCGCTCAAGAGTACCTCTACACCGAGTTTGACTGGCGTATCGGCGTGCTCAACCGACAGCCTCTTTATGCTTGCCTCTACTTCATGTCCAAGGGGCATTGGCAAATCTATAACCACAAAGCACAAGGCAGTGAAGTCAATGGCCTGTGTGAAACGATCCCCATCGAAGACGTACCGCCAGCGGTGGTCAAGCTGGCCGTAGACGCCGCCAGCCTTATCGGCGACGGCCTTTATGGCGTAGACCTCAAGCAGACCAACGAGCGTCTGGTCGTGATCGAAGTCAATGACAACCCCAATCTGGATGCGGGGATTGAAGACGCCTGCATCGAGGAGCAACTGTACGACCGGGTCCTGCAGGAGTTCATCCGGCGTCTGGAACTCAAGCATCAAGGCTATGGCCAGTAATCCCTTGCAGTAGAGGCGCCAGAATGATTGAACGCTATAGCCTGACAAACGCGACGTTACAGGTAACAACGGACGAGCAAGCGCCTCTGTTGCTGTGCACGGACCCTACTGCGCAAGAACGGGAGTTTCTGCATCAACGTTTCCAGGTGGATGCACACATGCTGGAGTCGGCACTGGACCCTGATGAAGTGTCTAGAATCGAATTTCATGACGGTCAGCTTTTTCTCATCTGGAAGCGCCCGGAAAGCTATTCGGGGGCTGCGGCGATGTCCTTTGAAGTGTCCTCGTTTGGCCTCATGTTGTCCTCCGAGAGCCTGGTGGTGATTTCCGCAAGCAACTCATTGCTCAGCCCCACGAGCACTCACCGGCTGTTGAAAAACCCGCTGGATATCCTCATCGACCTGCTGTTCAACAGCGTGCACCACTACCTAGGTCACTTACGGGTGATCAAGCTGATCGCCCGGGAGCTGCATCAGAAATTCGACACGTCACTGGACAACCAGCACCTGCTGCAAATGTTCAATCTCAGTGAAAGCCTGATCTATTACATCAATGCTATTCAGAGCAACGGCGCGGTCCTTGAACGCTTGCATCACCACGCCGAGAACAATGCATTTCCTGCCCGCGTCATCGCGCTACTCGACGACCTGAAGATCGAAAACGATCAGTGCTACAAGCAGGCCAGGATCTACTCCACCGTATTTGCTTCATTGATGGACGCCAGGGGCAACATGGCCAACAACACTATGAACGCGACCTTGCGTAACCTGACCGTGGTCAACGTCGTGTTCCTGCCCCTCAACCTGATCGCAAGCATTGGCGGCATGTCTGAATTCAGCATGATGACGGCGAGCGTTCCGTGGTGGATCTCGTTCCCGGCGCTGGTCATGGGGATGGCGGTATTAAGCGTGTTGATGGCAGTGCTGCTCAGGAAATCGGTGTTCCGTCGCAGCACCAGACCAACGGCTTAAGGGGGGTGTAGGGACCTCACCGTCTCTACATGACCCAGTAGACGGATAGGCTTAAAAAAGACTGACCAAAAGAACCTTTAGCTATAAGCTAATCATAAAATAATCGCATATTAGACTAAGCCATTATGTTTATATTAAGCCACGCATTAACCTGGCGCTGGCATAGACATGACGCAGACACGACATCCCGAACGACTCAGAGAATTCATCGGCGCGCTGGCCGAGCTGATCGACAGCAACCCTAGCGAGGGTGATCTGCTGCATCGTGGCGGCAAGCTGCTGGGGCAACTGGTCAGCTACGACGACTGGCTGCCGGACGAATACGCCATTCCCAGCCCTGAGCGTTATCAACAATTCCTTCTGCACGCCGACTCACGGCAGCGCTTTTCGATTGTCAGTTTCGTCTGGGGCCCCGGCCAAAGCACACCGATTCACGACCACCGCGTGTGGGGCTTGATCGGCATGTTACGTGGCGCTGAATACTCCCAAGGCTTTGCCCGCAGCCCGGATGGTCGACTGGAAAAAGAAGGCCAGGCGATTCGCCTCGAACCCGGTCATGTGGAAGCCCTGTCGCCTCGCAGCAATGACGTGCATCAGGTCAGCAATGCCTTCAGCGATCAGGTCTCGATCAGCATCCACGTTTATGGCGCCAACATCGGCGCAGTGCGGCGTGCGGTGTATCAGCCCGACGGCACCGAAAAACTGTTTATCTCCGGCTATTCCAACGCCTTTCTGCCCAACATCTGGGATCTGTCCAAAGAGAGCCCTGCCAAAGAGAGCCACGCACAATGACTCAGTTGAACACCCGCTCCTTCGCCGATATCCGCCAGGCGCTGCTGGCTCATGAAGAACTCGCCCTGGTCGACGTTCGCGAGGAAGCACCCTTCGCCGAAGCGCACCCTTTGTTCGCGGCCAATATCCCGCTGTCCAAACTTGAGCTGGAAGTGTTGTCGCGCATCCCGCGCCTCGACACCGCCGTGACGGTCTACGACAACGGCGAAGGTCTGGCTCAGCGCGCCGTTGAGCGTTTACAGGCATTGGGTTACAGCGATGTAAAACTGCTTGAGGGTGGCCTGCAAGGCTGGCGTGAGGCCGGCGGCGAGCTGTTCATCGACGTCAATGTGCCCAGCAAAGCCTTCGGCGAACTGGTTGAACATCATCGCCATACGCCTTCGCTGGCGGCTGAAGAAGTGCTGCAATTACTGGAATCCAAAGCTGACGTGGTGGTGCTCGACGCACGTCGCTATGACGAATACCAGACCATGAGCATCCCCAGCGGGATCAGTGTGCCCGGAGCTGAACTGGTGCTGCGTGCCCGCGAACTGGCGCCGGACCCGAATACCCGCATCATCGTCAATTGCGCGGGCCGTACCCGTAGCATTATCGGCACCCAATCGCTGGTTAACGCCGGTATTCCCAATCAGGTGAGCGCTCTGCGTAACGGCACCATTGGCTGGCTGCTGGCGGGTCAAACACTCGATCATGGCCAGGCTCGTCGCTTTGCCGTCGTGAGCGACGACACCCGTGAAGTGGCCGGTGCCGACGCCCGCCGCGTGGCCGACAAGGCTGGCGTGCGCCGTGCAAGCCGCGCCGAGCTGAGCAATTGGCAAGCAGACCCATCGCGCACCACTTACTTGCTGGATGTGCGCACGCCGGAAGAATTTGCCAAAGGCCATTTACCCCACGCGCGCTCAACCCCGGGCGGCCAACTGGTTCAGGAAACCGATCACTACGCCAGCGTGCGCGGTGCGCGTCTGGTGCTGGTGGACGACGACGGCGTACGCGCCAACATGTCGGCGTCCTGGCTGGCCCAACTGGGCTGGGAAGTGTTTGTGGTCGACTACCTGCAAGCCAGCGACTTCAGCGAACAAGGGGACTGGAACGCCCCGATTCCTGCGCCTCTACAAGTGGAAGAAATCAGCCCGCACACCCTCGCCGAATGGCAGCGGCATGGGGACGTCGCAGTGCTGGATTTCACGGCCAGCGCCAACTACGTCAAGCGGCATATTCCCGGTGCATGGTGGACCTTACGCGCGCAGTTGCAAGATGCGCTGCACAAAATCCCTAAAACCGAGCGCTACGTTTTGACCTGCGGCAGCAGCAAACTCGCGCGTCTTGCCGTGCCAGAAGTTGAAGCCCTGACCGGCAAGCAGGTGTTCCTGCTCAAGGACGGCACCGCCAGTTGGATCAAGGCTGGTCTGCCACTGGAAACCGGCGAAAGCCAATTGGCCTCGCCGCGCATTGATCGCTATCGCCGCCCGTATGAGGGCACCGATGCACCACGCGAAGCCATGCAGGCCTATCTGGACTGGGAGTTCGGTCTGGTGGACCAGCTCGCCCGTGACGGTACGCATGGGTTTCATGTGATCTAGAAGATGTTAACGCCTCTGTAAGCAGGACCGACCCCTCCAGGCGGAGGTCCTTGCCAGCACTCTATTAGCCTGGAGATACACCCATGTTGTTGAACACCTTTAATTTCAAGCAACTGCTGCTGGGCGCTCTGTTGAGCGTAACCCTTGGCCAGCAGGCCATAGCGGCCGATCTCGAACCGTTGCTGGTCGCCAATCAGAAATCCACGATCAAGGCACTGTTGCAAGTCTCCGGCGAACTGAAAAACGTGCCTTACGAAATCAGGTTTTCCGAATTCCCTTCTGCCGCCCCCTTGGGTGAGGCATTGAACGCAGGTGCCGTTGATATTGGCGCATTAGGCGATGCGCCCTACGTGTTTGCGCTGGGTGCTGGCGCGCCCCTGAAAGTCGTCAGTGTTACCCACGCCGAAGGCCGTTTCACCACCGCGTTGCTGGTGCCCAAAGACTCACCGATCAAGACCGTCGCCGACCTCAAGGGCAAGCGCATCGTTACCGGGCGTGGCTCCATCGGCCACTATCTGGCGATTAGAGCTTTGCGCCAGGCAGGCCTGAAAACCAGCGATGTCACCTTCATCAACCTGCTGCCGGGAGAGTCGCGCATTCTGTTGTCCAGCGGCGGGGCCGATGCCTGGGCCACCTGGGACCCGTACACTACGGTCGCCACCACCCAGAGTCATGACCGTGTACTGGTCAGTGGCAGCGAGCTATTGAGCAATCACCTGTACCTGGCCGCGACCAGCAAGGCCATCGCTGAAAAACGCGTGCAACTCGATGACTTCGTGGCACGGGTCGAGCGCGCCTATCTGTGGAGCAACACCCACCCTGCCGAGTACGCCAAGGCCCAGGCTGCGATCACCGGCCTGCCGATCGAGGTTCATCTGGAAATTGCCAACGCCACCAAAATGAACCGGGTAGAGATCGACGACAACGTGATCAAGGGCTTGCAGGCCACCGCTGATATTTACCAACAGGAAGGCATCCTGACCAAATCGATCGACGTCTCAAAAGGCTTCGACAAAAGCTTCAACGCTTCGCGTGCTCAGGTTGTGCAAACAGCCGCTCACTAATCCTCACGCAATCCTATTTTCAGATTCAGGAGCACGCTCATGAACAAGCCTCGTCAAAAAGAGCCACGTCAATTGAAGCTGGGCGCAATGGTCCACGGTGTCGGTCACGGCTGGGGCGAATGGCGTCACCCGAACGCATTGGCAGATGCCAGCGTTAACTTCGGCTACTACAAGCAACAGGCGAAACTGGCAGAAGCGGCCAAATTTGATTTCGTGTTCATCGCTGACAGCCTGCACATCCATGAAAAATCCAGCCCGCATTACCTCAACCGCTTCGAGCCGCTGACCATTCTCTCGGCGCTGGCCGCAACCACGGAAAATATCGGTCTGGTGGCTACCGTCACCGTGAGCTACACCGAACCGTTTCAGGTGGCGCGGCAAATCTCTTCGCTGGATCACATCAGCGGTGGCCGTGCTGGCTGGAACGTCGTCACGTCATGGCTCAGCGGTACTGCCGACAACTTCAGTAAGGGCGAACACCCGCCGCATCCCGTGCGCTATCGCATTGCCAAGGAGCACGTCTCAGTGGTCAAAGGCTTGTGGGATTCCTGGGAAGACGACGCCTTTGCCCGTAACAAAAAAACCGGTGAGTTTTTCACCCCCGGCAAACTGCATGCCCTGAACCACAAAGGCGAGTTTTTCTCGGTCAAAGGCCCGCTGAATATCGCCCGCTCGAAACAAGGCCATCCGCTGATTTTCCAGGCAGGAACATCCGAGGACGGACGCAACTTCGCAGCCGAATATTCAGATGCGATCTTCGTCCATGCCGAGTCGCTGGAAGAGGCACAGGCTTACTACCGGGACCTGAAAAAACGTGCGTCGGGCTTTGGGCGTAACCCATTGGACTTGTCGATTTTGCCGGGCATCCGCCCTATCGTCGGCCGCGATGAAGCAGAAGTTGAAAGCCGTTATCAGCAGGCCGTGGAGCTGGTGAGCATCGAAGACGCCATCGTCGCGCTGGGCCGTCCGTTCAATGATCACGACTTCAGTAAATACCCGCTAGACGCGCCGTTCCCGGAGTTGGGCGACCTGGGTTCCAACAGCCAGAAAGGCGGTTCGGACCGGATCAAACAACTGGCCAAAGATGAAGGCCTGACGTTGCGCGAAGTGGCGCTGTTCTTCTCCCGGCCACGCCGTGAATTCGTCGGCACTGCAGAGCAGGTCGCCGACACCCTTCAGACCTGGTTCGAACACGAAGCCGCCGATGGTTTCATCATCAACTCGCTGCTGCCGGATGGCTTGCAGTACTTCGCGGAACTGGTGGTTCCGGTCTTGCAACAACGAGGTTTGTTTCGCAGCGAATACACCGGTTCGACCTTACGTGAGCACTTCAATCTGCAAGTGCCGCAAAACCGCTACGCGCAGCTGGAAGAGGCTGCGGAGCTGGCCTGACTCCTGTTGGAGCGAGGCTTTGTCTGGGCCGCATCCGGACGAAGAACGGTACGCGAGATAGCTGACGTACCGCGGTGACAGCTTCGCGGGCAAGCCTCGCTCCAACAAGTACATAAAGGAAACCCCATCAATGAGCGTATTTCCCCTTCGCCCCGTTGCCGCCAGCGACATCGAATCCGCCGAGGCTTTCACCGCGCGGCTGACCTCAATCACCGCCGCCCTGGCCGCAACCGCCGAACGCTATGACGACAGCGGCGAGTTTCCCCATGAGAACTTTCGCTTATTACACGAGCACGGTTTGCTCGCCCTGACCGTACCGATTGAGCTGGGCGGCGGCGGTGCTGATTTGCCTCAAGCACTGCAAGCCATCAGCGCTGTCGCTCAGGGCGAGCCATCCACGGCGTTGATTCTGGTCATGCAATACATCCAGCATGCACGCCTGCAGCAGAGCAAAAGCTGGCCGGAGCATCTGCGTCTGCAAGTGGCCAAAGAAGCGGTGCGCGATGGCGCGTTGATCAACTCTCTGCGCGTAGAACCCGATCTTGGCACCCCTGCTCGCGGAGGTCTGCCTGCGACTACGGCGAGGCGTACCACCGAGGGCTGGCGCATCAGCGGCAGCAAGATTTACTCCACCGGCAGCCATGGCCTGACCTGGTACAACGTCTGGGCACGCAGCGACGATGCCGATCCTTTGGTGGGCGCCTGGCTGGTACACAAGGACACGCCAGGCATTCGAATCGTCGAAGACTGGGACCACTTGGGCATGCGTGCCACGTGCAGCCATGAAGTGATCTTTGAAGACGTATTGGTGCCACTGGAACACGCCGTCAGCGTCAGCCCATGGAGTGCACCGCAGGCAGAGCTCGACCCGGCAGGCTTCATGTGGATGTCGGTCTTGCTGTCCTCGGTCTACGACGGCGTCGCCCGCTCGGCGCGCAACTGGTTCGTGCAGTGGATGGAAGAGCGTAAACCGTCCAACCTCGGTGCCGCGTTATCAACCTTGCCGCGCTTTCAGGAAGTAGTCGGTGAAATCGATACATTGCTGTTCAACAACCACAGCCTGCTGCAATCGGCTGCCACGGGGCTGACCCCGCCAGCCCATGCTGCGCAGATCAAATACCTGGTGACAACCAACGCTATTCGCGCCGTGGAGCTGGCGATAGAAGCAGCGGGCAACCCTGGCCTGTCGCGCAGCAACCCGTTGCAGCGCCACCTGCGCAATGTGCTGTGCGCACGGATTCACACACCACAGAATGACGTGACGTTGACAGGCGTCGGCAAGGCGGTGTTTGCAGAGCGGGAGAAAGCGAATCGGTAGGTGAGGAATTGTTCTGCGTCTGGCCTGCCCCCTGAATGGAACGTTGGACGACGTCAAACGCCCTGAACGTTGCAAGAGGTGTTTAAATCGGCGCTCAGAGGCCGAGCCCTGTTAGCAGCGTTCCAGGGTATTCACAGATCTAATAACTACGACTAAAACACATTAAAAATGTGTACTGAGATACGGGCGTATCCTGCAAGTTCCCAATTAATACTTCGGTTTATTTAAAGCCATGAATAATTTCTATGTGGCTTATAGAAATCCCCGCCCCAAACAGTGATCGTACAACTTCTTTTTTTGCTGAGTGCCGCCAAGGCCGAACCTTACGCCCTCAAAAAATATTTTTAAAACCAATGAACTCACTGCAGTTTCAGCGGTATTTGCTCCTCGCTAAAACCGTAATCAGTATTATCTGAAAGTTATCAATCTTTTATTAAAGTTTCTCAAACCGCCACCGATAAAACTCCAACTGGACTATTGGCAAGGAGCAGCCTCATACCGTATTTCTAAAAGTACTCGGAGCATTATTCATGCTGAAAATGATTCATCGCGGGCTTTCGAATATAGCCGTTCATACCAAGCTTGCACTGGGCTTTGGCATGGTCATGCTGCTCACCGTACTCATCGCCGCGGCAGGCTGGTCGGGTATCAAGGAAATGGGCGAACGAAGCCAGAGAATCGATGACATCGGCAAGCTCGGTTCCTTGACCAGAGATATACGTATTGAGCGACTTGCCTACATCATCACGCCTGACAACGAGCGAGCCGCCAGCTGGTTAAAAGCCGTGGATAATCTGGACCGGCATCTCGAGTACGCCCGTCCGATGTTCAGCTCCGCCCTCAACGTCCCCCACCTCAACGCTGCCAGTGATGGATTGAAAGACTATCGTGTTCAATACGATGCAGTCGTCAAGGCCACAAACGCACGAGAGGCAACACGGGAAGTATTTGGCAACCATGCCGAAGATGCGGCGAAAAACCTCGAACGCTTGAACGTCTTCGCCAACGCTGAAACGGGCGATGCCGCCATGCGTGACAGCGTGACACGTGCCCGTGCCTTGTTTCAGCGCATGCGCTTTGATGTCAGGGGTTACACGTATACGTTGAATACAGACGCTGAGCGGCAAGCCAAGGAATCCATAGCTGAAGTCATACGCTTCATCGAAAGCCTGAAAGGGTCAGGGCTTCCGGCAGAGACGCTCCAAAGTATAGGCACGTCGCTGAAAGCTTATCAAAGTACCGTGCAGCAGTTTTCTGATGCTCAGGCAAAGATCACCGAGTCTCAGGCTAATATTTCCAAAGACATCAAAATACTGTTCGCCGCGGCCGATGAGCTTACAAAAAATCAGACAACCTTGCGCCTGCAGGACCTTGCCCAATCTAGAGACTTGCTCATCATTGGTCTGGTTATCGCTTTGATTGTAAGTGCCCTTGCAGCCTGGATTATTACTCGCCTGATCGTTACTCCTCTGTTGAAGACCCTGGCTGTCGCTGAACGCGTCGCCAACGGCGATCTCACTCACGATCAGATTTCCGATCGCCGAGACGAACTGGGCCGACTTGAAAACACCATGCAAAAAATGACCGTCAAGCTAAGGGGCTTGATCGGCGGTCTCAAGGACGGTGTCGTGCAGATCGCAAGCGCTGCAGAACAGCTGTCTGCTGTGACCGAGCAAACGAGCAGCGGTGTCCAGAGCCAAAAATCCGAAACGGATCAAGTCGCGACGGCGATGCATGAGATGGGCGCGACAGTCCAGGAAGTTGCCCGCAATGCGGAGCTCGCTTCCGGCGCAGCGGTCAATGCCTCCAGGGAAGCTCGCGAAGGTGACATCATTGTTTCCCAAGCGGTAAACCAGATTGAAAACCTGGCACTTGAAGTCGGGCATTCAAAAACCGCCATGGATGACCTCAAGCGCGAAAGTGACAAGATCGGCGGCGTCCTGGACGTTATCAAAGCCGTGGCGGAGCAAACCAACCTCCTGGCGCTCAATGCGGCCATTGAAGCAGCACGGGCAGGCGAAGCAGGTCGCGGATTTGCGGTGGTTGCAGATGAGGTGAGAAGTCTCGCTCAGCGCACCCAGACTTCCACCGAGGAAATTGCAAATCTGATTCACGGACTGCACAAAGGAACCGACCGGGTTGCCGCCATTCTGGACAACAGTCGCAATCTGACAGAAAGCTCTGTTGAGCTGACTCGCAAGGCCGGGACATCCTTGAACAGCATTAGCCGTTCGGTCTCTGAAATCGAGTCCATGAATCAACAGATCGCAGCCGCTGCGGAACAGCAGAGCGCCGTCACCGAGGAGATCAATCGCAGCGTGCTCAATGTGCGCGATATCTCAGAGCAGACGGCTGCCGCCAGCGAGGAAACTGCGTCGTCCAGCGTCGAACTGGCCCGCTTGGGCGTTCAGCTACAAACAATGGTCAGCCAGTTTAAAGTCTGACCCGCGCAAACCCGTAGGACCGGCTTTAGCCGGGAGGACTTCGAGGCATTCGCCAGATCTCCTTCGGTAGAAAAATACCGCCCTCCCGGCTAAAGCCGGTCCTACGGGATTGCAGGTAAACATGAAATTTCCCACACAGGCATTTCCATTCAAAACCGATCCTGCTCCAACCCTCACGAAGTATGACGACTTTAGATACCTCCCCTCGATAAAAAGAACCACCCTTCTCCCTCCGAAACACCTACACACCCATATAAACTGCAAATACCCGTTGACACATCCAGTCGACCGGGAAAATAATCGCCCCATCGTTGTATGACGACATACAGCAAAGCCACCTAATAATCACAATATCCAAGGCAAGCTTTCTATGAAAATCACCCGTATCAGTGTCGAGGTCTTTTCCCATCCGTCGCGCCGCGCCGTGGACAGCGCAGGCCATGCTCATCCAGGCGAAGAAAAACCGGTCAATCTGGCCATGCTGCGCATCGCGTGTGACGACGGCAGCGAAGGTTATTCCTTCGGCGCTCCAGAGCTGATTCGTCCGCACATCATCGAGTCCTTCGTGAAGAAAGTGCTGATCGGCCAGAACCCGATGAACCGCGAAAAAATCTGGCAGGAACTCGCTCACTGGCAACGGGGCAGCGCCAGCCAGTTGACTGACCGCGCGTTGGCATTGGTCGAACAGGCGCTCTGGGATCTGGCCGGGCGCGCACTGAAACAGCCGGTCTACAAACTGCTCGGTGGTTATCGCGACAAGGTGTTGGCCTACGGTTCGACCATGTGTGGCGACGATTTGCCAGGCGGCCTTTCCACTCCGGATGAGTACGGTCAGTTCGCCGAAAAACTGGTCGCTCGCGGCTACAAGGCCATCAAGCTGCACACCTGGATGCCACCGATTTCCTTCGCGCCAAACCCGCGCATGGATGTAAAGGCCTGCGCTGCAGTGCGTGAAGCGGTCGGCCCGGATATCGCGCTAATGCTCGACGGATATCACTGGTACAGCCGCGTCGATGCGTTGTACATCGGTCGCGAACTGCAGAAGCTCGACTTCGCCTGGTTCGAAGAGCCCATGATCGAAGACTCGGCCGAGTCCTATGCCTGGCTAGCGGCCAATCTCGACATCCCGGTACTGGGCCCGGAAAGTATCGACGGCAAATATCACAGCCGTGCGAGCTGGGTGACGTCCAGATCCTGCGATATTCTGCGCGCCGGGGTTGCTGGTGTAGGCGGTATCAGCCCGTGCCTGAAAGTCGCGCACATGGCCGAAGCGTTTGGCATGGATTGCGAGGTTCACGGCAACGGCGCAGCCAACCTGCAAGTGATCGGAGCCATCAGCAACTGCCGCTGGTACGAGCGCGGCCTGCTGCACCCATTCCTGGATTACGAGCAGGTTCCGGCTTATCTGAACACGCTGGTCGACCCCATGGATGATGAAGGCTACGTGCATTTGTCGGACCGCCCGGGCCTGGGTGAAGACATCAACTTCCACTACATCGAGGCCAACACACACCAACGTTACTGACAGGCAGCACCGCACAGGGGCGACATGAGCGCCTCTGGCACAAGAGTCTTAATAAATATAAGAAAGGACTGCCCTATGAAACTCTGGCCTTCGCGCCTTCGCCAGTTGCTGTGCGTGGCGCTGACTGCGACGCTTCTGCACACCCCGCCCGGCATGGCGCGCGGTGAAACACCGGTTGATCAACTGGTGGTTGGCATGAGCATGATCAACCTGCTCTCTCTGGACCCTGCCGCTGCTACCGGCCTTGAAGTATCCGAGGTCAATTCCAACGTCTACGACATGCTGCTCGAACAGGATGCCAGCGCGCCCGATACGCTCATCCCTGCCTTGGCCGAACGCTGGGAAGTCAGCCCCGACCGCATGCGCATCACCTTTCACCTGCGCCCCGGCGTGACCTTCCATTCGGGTCAGCCACTGACCGCGCAAGACGTCGCGTGGTCACTGCAACGGGTCGTCACCCTCAATCGCGCGCTGGCTTCGACCTGGAAAGCCTACGGCTACACCGCGCAGAACGTCGCGCAACTGATGCGTGCCGAAGACCCGCTGACATTCGTCCTCGACCTTCCACGGCCGACCGATCCGCTGTTGGTGCTCAACACACTCGCAACCTCGCCAAGCGCCTTCGTCATCGATCGTCATACCGCGATGCAACATGCGCAGGGCGAAGATCAGGGTGCCGCATGGCTGACCACGCACACCGCAGGCTCCGGTGCTTTCAAGCTGGACATCTGGCGCGCCAACGACGTGATCCTGATGACGCGTTTCGATAACTACTGGCGCGGTCCGGCGAAAATGCGTCGGGTCATCATGCGCAACATGACCGAATCCCAGGCCCTGCGCTTGATGGTCGAACGTGGTGATCTGGACGTGGCCCGAGGCATGGCCGCTACCGACATCAAAGCCCTGACCCGCTCCCCTGAAGTCAATGTGCAGACCATCGCTCGCGGCACCATTTATTACATCGCGCTGAGCATGGAGCAACCGCTGTTTCAGGACATCCGGGTGCGCAAGGCGATACGCCTGCTGATCGACTATCAAGGCATCAACGACGTGGTCATGCCCCATTATGGCGTGGCCAACCAGCGCCCGCTGCAACTGGGTCTGGCGGCCCGTCTGGATGACCCCGGTTATCGCCTGAATGTGCAGGAAGCCAAACGTCTGCTGGCGGAAGCCGGGCACGAAAATGGCTTCACGATTACCCTGCGCTCACTGACCGATTCACCTTTCATCAATATCGCCACCAGCCTGCAATCCACCCTGGCTCAGGCCGGTATTCGCGCCACGATCATTACCGGCACCGGCAACCAGATTTACGGCGCCATGCGCGACCGGCGTTTCGACATTCTGGTCGGACGTGGCGGTGGCGGCGCGGAACGTCATCCTCATTCCAGCCTGCGAGCATTGGTCTACAACCCGGATAACCGCGAAGCAGCAAAGCTGAGCAACTTTCAGGGCTGGCGTACCTCGTTCTACAGCGCCGAGCTCAATCAACTGATCGAGCAGGCCGAGCAGGAACGCGATGCGCAACGCCAACTGGCGCTCTATCAACGCATTCAGACCCTGTACGACCAACAGGTCGGCGCCATCCTGCCGATTTCGCAGATGACCGACGAGGTCGTTGTGCATGCCGACGTGCGTGACTACATCGGCCATAGCGCCGCCACGACGCGTCTGCACGACGTCTACAAACAACGTTGATCCGGACTCAGTCGCTTTCGCAAGGCAGGAATTCTTATGACGAGTGCATCTGTTTCATTGTGGGGCAGCCGCATGGCTGGCACGACCCGGCGCAGCGGCTCAGTGCTGGCGACGCTGTTTGGCCTGTTGCTGCTCACGTTCTTCATCGGTCGGGTCATGCCGCTGGACCCGGTTCTGGCCATCGTCGGCCCGGACGCTGACGCGTCGACGTATGCACAGGCTTACAAAGAACTGGGGCTCGACAAGCCGCTTTGGGTGCAATTTGGTGGCTACCTCAACGACTTGCTGCACGGCAATTTCGGCAACGCGCTGCTGACAGGTCACCCAGTCATCGAAGACATTGCCCGAGTGTTCCCCGCCACTCTTGAGCTGGCCACGCTGGCCATCGTCTTCGGTGTTCTGGCCGGGTTGCCGCTGGGTGTCTATGCGGCAACTCATCAGGGTCGTGCCGGTGACCATATCGCCCGGTTGTTCACTCTGTTTGGTTACTCAACGCCGATTTTCTGGTTGGGCATGATGGCCTTTCTGGTGTTCTACGCCTGGCTGGGTTGGGCCGGTGGGGTGGGACGTATTGGTCTGGCTTACGATGGTCTGATCCCGACACGCACCGGCTTGCTGCTGATCGACACGGCCCTGTCCGGCGACTGGGAAGCTTTTCGCAGCGCCCTGCGGCACATCCTGTTACCCGCCATCATTCTCAGTTTCAACTCGGTGGCTTACATCAGCCGCATGACCCGCAGCTTCATGCTTGAGCAACTGTCTCAGGAATACATCATCACGGCGCGGGTCAAGGGCCTGTCCCAGCGGCGGATTGTGTGGGGTCATGCGTTTCGCAATATCCGCGTGCAACTGCTGACCATCGTCGCCCTCGCCTACGGCGGATTGCTTGAAGGCGCGGTATTGATCGAGACGGTATTTGCCTGGCCCGGCTTTGGCCAGTACCTGACCAGCAGCCTGCTGCTGGGTGATATGAATGCGGTGATGGCGTGCGTGCTGTTGATCGGGCTGATTTTTGTCGCCCTGAACCAGATCAGCGACGCCCTTTATAAAGTCTTCGACCCGAGAACCCGCTGATGACGACTTCTCAAGCTACCTCTATGGCAGCGGCAGTGCCCGCTTCGAGTCTGGCGGCCCTGACCGGCAGCGCGGCACGCATGATGCGTTTTCTGTTGCGCAACCCGATGACGCTGGCCGGGCTGATCGTGATTTCAGTGCTGATGATCGTTGCACTGTTCGCGCCCTGGATCGCCAGCCATGACCCGCTACAACAAGACCTGACCCGCGCTTTGCAAGCACCCGGTGCGGCGCATTGGTTCGGCACCGATGAGTACGGCCGCGACGTGTTCAGCCGACTGGTTCATGGCTCGCGCATCACCCTGTACATCGTGCTGTTGGTGACGGTAATCGTTGGCCCAATCGGCCTGTTGATCGGCACAGTATCCGGCTATTTCGGTGGTTGGGTCGACAGCCTGTTCATGCGCATCACCGACATCTTCATTTCGTTCCCGAGCCTGGTCCTGGCCTTGGCGTTTATTGCCGCGCTCGGTCCTGGCCTGGAGCATGCAGTGATCGCCATCGCCCTCACCGCCTGGCCACCGATTGCGCGTCTTGCGCGAGCTGAAACCCTGTCGCTGCGTAACGCCGACTTTGTTGTCGCCGTGAAACTGCAAGGTGGCTCGCCGCTGCGCATCATCGGTCGACACATCATCCCGATGTGCCTGTCGTCAGTGATCATCCGCCTGACCATGAACATGGCCAGCATCATTCTGACCGCTGCGGCACTGGGCTTTCTCGGTCTGGGCGCGCAGGCACCGCTGCCGGAATGGGGCGCGATGATTTCCAGCGGTCGGCGTTACATGCTGGAAAGCTGGTGGCTGGTCGCAGCACCGGGCGCGACGATCATGCTGGTCAGCCTGGCGTTCAACCTGCTCGGCGACGGCCTGCGCGACGTGCTTGATCCTCGTAATGAATGACAGCAATACGGAACCTGTAGGAGCGCGCTTGCCCGCGATGACGTCCGCACAGGGGATAAATATATCGAATTCAAAATCGCATCGCGGGCAAGCGCGCTCCTACAGATAAAGCATTCCAATTCAGTTAGTGCGCGGCATCAGCAAATTTAATAAGAGGTAACAGCCATGTCTCAGTTATCCGCATCACAGAGCAAGCTCGTCGTAGACGACTTACGCGTCGAGTTCACCAACGCAGGCAAGACCACTCTGGCTGTGCAAGGCGTGTCGTTCAATCTGGGGCGGGAAAAGCTGGCGATTGTCGGCGAGTCCGGCTCGGGTAAGTCTACAGTCGGCCGCGCCCTGCTGCGCCTGCATCCGGCAACTGCGCGCATCACCGCCAAGACCTTGCGATTTGATGAGATCGACCTGCTCAGCGCCAGCGAGAAACAAATGCAGGGCGTTCGCGGGCGTCGCATGTCGATGATCATGCAAGACCCCAAATATTCGCTGAACCCGGTAGTGAAGGTCGGCGAGCAGATCGCCGAGGCGTATCTGGCCCATCACAAAGTGTCGCATCAGGAAGCCAAAGAACGAGCGATGGACATGCTCGCCAAGGTGCATATCCGCGATCCGCAGCGGGTCTATCAGCTCTACCCGCATGAAGTCTCCGGCGGCATGGGCCAGCGAATCATGATCGCGATGATGGTCATCACCGATCCACAGGTGATCATCGCCGACGAGCCCACCTCGGCGCTGGATGTCTCGGTACGCCGTCAGGTGCTGAATATTCTCGAAGAGCTTGTGAGTGAACGGGATCTGGGCCTGCTGTTCATCAGCCACGACCTGAATCTGGTCCAGCACTTCTGCGACCGGGTTCTGGTGATGTACGCCGGACGGGTCATGGAATCACTGGAAGCCGCCGACCTTGCCAGAGCAGAGCATCCCTATACGCGCGGGCTGCTCGCCGCGTTGCCGAGCCTGGACTTTCCGCGCAGCAGCCTGCCGGTGCTCCAGCGCGATCCCCTCTGGCTGACTCATTGAGGTATTTCCCATGGCGATGATCGAAGTCCAATCACTCAACCTCAGTTTCGGTACGGGTCCGACGCTCAATCAGGTGCTGCATGACGTCAACCTGCGCGTTGAAGAAGGCCAGGCGTTCGGCCTGGTGGGCGAGTCCGGCTCAGGCAAAACCACAGTGCTGCGCTGCCTCGCCGGGCAATACCAGCACTGGACCGGCGCACTGCAGGTCAACGGTCAACAGGTACAGCGCAAGCTGGATGCCGAGCATTATCGAACGGTGCAGATGGTCTTTCAGGACCCCTATGCCTCATTACATCCGCGGCACACCATTGATTCGGCGCTCAAGGAGCCGCTGGCGATTCACCGCATCGGCGACCGTGATGACCGGGTCAGCGAGATCCTGCGCAAGGTGGGCCTCAATGACAGCTTTCGCTTCCGCCATCCCCATCAACTGTCAGGCGGGCAGCGCCAAAGGGTAGCGATCGCCCGGGCGCTGATCCTCGAACCCCGGGTCCTGCTGCTGGATGAGCCGACCTCGGCACTGGATGTATCAGTGCAGGCGGAAATTCTCAACCTGCTCGCCGACCTGCGCCGCGAACAGAGCCTGACGTACCTGATGGTAACGCATGACCTGGCGGTCGTTGCCCACCTGTGCGAGCAGGTAGCCGTGATGCAAGGCGGCAAGATCGTTGAGATTCTCGACACGGGCGAACTGGCCCGGCATGAGGCGCAACACGCATACACCCGTCTGTTGGTTCAGGCGAGTCGCGACATGAACACCCATAACATCGAACAACCGGTCGCCTGCCTGGCGCTGTAAGACCACTGGAGTTTTAAACCGTCGCGTCCTTCGGCATTTACTGCCGAGGAACCCGGCTGCCTGAAATCTGCTGTGAATAAAACCTTCCACTTCATTTAACAAGAATAAAAAAACATGAAAACTACCCAAGCAATGATGACGTTTGCTGCACTGCTGACCTCCACGCTGGCCATGGCCGACAGTGGCTACGTCAATTATCGACATCAATATGCGGAAAGTACGCGAATGCACTCGGACCGGGTCAAGTTCGGTACCCGACTGGATAACGGTCTCGGGTTTGAAGGGGAACTTAAATACAAGACAGCCGGTGACCGGCAGGACGTTGCCTTTGACAATACCGTGGGCAACGGCCACGAACTGGGCATGACCTATCAGTACAAACTCAATGCTGACTGGATGCTGACCCCTTCTATCGCGCTGGAAAGTATTGAGAAATCCACCGCCTATAAAGTCGGCCTGAAAGCCACCTACCGCATCAGCGACACCCTGAATGCCTCGGCCCGCTACCGCTATGACTCCATCAAGCTGGATCGAGACAAGATCAATGAGGACATGCCCGACAACGCGATGGATAACCAGAGCATCAATCGTTATGACGTCTGGCTCAACTATGCCCCGCAAAACAGTAAATGGGCTTATGAATATCAGTTCACCTACTTCGATGCCGACTATATTCGCTACGACAACGGTAAAACTGACTATGAACAAAACGCCGTATTTAAATACAAGATCGACAAACGTTGGGTGCCGTTCTTCGAAGTCGGCGACATAAAAGTCGACAGTGCCGATGACAAGCGTCAGTTACGTCTGCGGGTTGGCGTGCAATACAACTTCCTGTAATAACCCGGCCTTCATTGAACGCTAGTTACTGTACAACTCCTGGCTTGCCTGGGTTTGATGCAAACGGATGCGGCTGCTGTTCAGGTGCAAGTACATGGCCGAACGCGCCGCATCCACATTCCCGGCGGCAATCGCCAGATAAATCTGCCGGTGCTCAGCATTGATCCCGGCCAGATACGCCGTGCGATCACTCTGCCCGGTGTAGGCCGAATTCATCCGGGTGCGGGGGATCAGCTTGGTGCCCAGGTGCTTCATGATATCGATCAGGTAGGTGTTGCCCGATGCCTTGGCGATTTTCAGGTGAAACTGGAAATCGGCATTGATCGTGGTCCCGGACTTTTGCGGCCCTTCGAGCAAGGCATCCAGCGCCTGCTTGATTTCCAGCAGGGCTTCGGGGGTACGCCGTTGTGCAGCCATGCCCGCCGCTTCGACTTCCAGACTCAAACGAAACTCCAGCAGATTAAGCACGTCAGGCAAGGTCGCGATAGTCGCTGGGCCAATCACGAAACCGGCAGGCGCAGGCATGTCCAGAACAAAGGTGCCTACCCCGTGACGGGTTTCCACGAGTCCCGCCGCCTGCATGCGCGACAACGCATCGCGCACTACCGTGCGGCTGACGCCCTCGGCCTCCATGATATGCAGTTCGGGAGGCAGTTTTTCACCGCGCTTGAGCACGCCATCGCGCATGCGCTGGGCAAAGCGATCAACCAGGGTCTCGGCTAAACGTCTGTGTTTTTTCTGGGACGAAAGGTCTGGGTCCGACATGGGCTGACTCGTTTTCGAAGAACCGACATTATAGTGCCAGCTGGCGCCAGCGTGGCAGCTGGCTGAGGTTATACTCTGCGGCCCAATGGAAACTTGAAATGAGTGACATGGAAATCCCGCCTGCAACCCCGGATCGGCGCACCAGCCTGGCTCAGCAATTGGTCAATGACTTCTCACGCAGAATCCGTGAAGGTGAGATCAAGGCCGGGGAAAAGCTGCCCACCGAGCAGGTGATCATTCAGGAGAAAGGCGTCAGTCGCACCGTGGTTCGCGAAGCCATGTCCAGGCTGCAGGCCGAAGGACTGGTGGAAACCCGGCATGGTATTGGCACCTTTGTAGTGGATGCCAGTCGCCCCAATGATTTTCAGGTCGATGAGCGCACCAGCGGCACGTTGCGCGATGCCATCGCGATCATTGAGCTGCGCCAGAGCCTTGAAGTGGAGTCCGCCGCCCTGGCGGCCGAACGACGCACGCCGGAGCAACTGCAGGCGATCCGCCAGGCACTCGACACCCTCAATGCTTGCCCGCCGGGCAGCGACACCGCGTTTGCCGATTTCGAGTTTCATCATCAGATATCGCTATGTACCGCTAACAGCTTTTTCACCGACGTGATGGAGCAACTGGGCAGCAGCATCATCCCGCGCTCAAGAATGCAGTTCAGCAACGCCCACTCACCGGATTATCTGGAAATCCTGCGCCGTGAACACGAGCAGATATTTGCCGCCATCGCCCATCAGGACCGCGATGCGGCAAGAGCGGCCATGCGCTTGCATCTGAGCAATAGCCTGGAGCGGTTGCGGCAAAGTCAGTATCAGAATGTCTGAAATGCGATCCCTGTGGGAGCGAGGCTTGCCCGCGATAAGGACACCGCAATTCTGCAGGCAAATCACCCAAACCTTATCGCGGGCAAGTCGGAGTGCCGTCCAATCGCTCCTACAGGAAAACCGCGTCGCCTATGAGGTCATCAACGGCGGTTCAAACGCGGTAATCCCTGGCAACTCCCCTTCCCACTTCACGATATCCACCGTCGCCGTTTGTGCCGAGCAGCCTTGGGACAGGCTTGATGAGCCGACATCCTCAGTAACCATGTTCGGATTGCCGTGTTTTTCCAGGCTATCGGGCTCGCCGTGCACCAGCGGATCGAACCACGCACCGGTGGCGATCTGGACCACGCCTGGGCGAATGTTATCCGAGACAATCACACCGGCCAGAAACGCCCCACGGTCATTGAAGACCTTGACCACATCGCCATCGCTGATACCCCGTGCCCGCGCATCGTCGGTATTCAGGGTCAGTGGTTCGCGTTGTTGAATCTTTGAAGAACGACTGTAGCTGCCATGATCATATTGGCTGTGCAGGCGGGTTTTCGGTTGATTGGATAACAGATGCAACGGGTAGTCTGAGGCCGTTTTGTCCAGCCACACCGGGTGCCCGGGGCAGTCGGCATAACCGAACCCGGCGATGCGCTCAGAGAAAATCTCGATACGCCCCGACGGGGTTGGCAACGGATGGGCGTCCGGGTCCTTGCGGAAGGCTTGCAGCAACACAGTATCCAGCTCCGGATATTCGACTTCAAACACGCCGTCGTGCCAGAACTGATCATAGTCCGGCAACTGAATGCCAAACTCCCCCGCCCTGCCCCGTGACTCTTCGTAAATGTGCCGCAACCAGCCCGAGGCATCCCGACCTTCGGTGAAGCCGTCGGCAAAACCCAGTCGGCCGGAAAGCTCGGCCAGAATCGCGTAATCATCACGGGACTCACCCACCGGCTCGATCGCCTGCTGCATGGCGATCATGAAACGATCAGACGCCGAGCTGCCGATATCGTTACGCTCCAGCGCCGTCGTGGCGGGTAAAACGATGTCAGCGTACTTGGCCTGTGCGGTCCAGAACTGCTCGTGGACAATAATAGTTTCCGGGCGCTGCCAGGCTTTCAGCAGGCGATTGAGGTCCTGATGGTGGTGAAAGATATTGCCGCCCACCCAGTACACCAGGCGGATATCCGGATAATGCCGCTGCTGACCGTTGTAGTCGAACGCCGCGCCGGGGTTGAGCAACATGTCCGCCACCCGCGCTACGGGAATAAAGTCTTTGACGGGGTTCTGGCCTTGGGAAAAACGCGGCCCGGAGAACGCTTTGCGACCGCTACCGGTATTGTTCATGCAACCGTAACCCAGACCGAAACCACCACCGGGCAAACCGATCTGCCCCAACAGCGCGGCCAGTGTCACAGTCATCCAGAACGGTTGTTCGCCATGCACAGAGCGCTGCAAGGAATAGGCGATATTGATCATCGTGCGCTTGCTGGCCATGCGTCGGGCCAGATCAGTGATCTGCGCAGCTGGAATATCCGTCAGGGCTTGAGCCCATCCGGGGTCTTTAGGCTGACCATCGGTAAGGCCAAGCAGGTAATCACGGAAGCGTTCATAACCCACCGCGTAACGCTGAACGAAGTCTTCGTTGTGCAAACCTTCGGTGACCAACACGTAAGCCAAAGCCATCATCAAAGCAGTGTCGCTGCCTGGGCGCACCGGCAGCCATTCATTGCGCGCGGGCCCTGACAGATCATCCCGCAACGGGCTGACGTTGACGAATTCCACGCCTGCTGCGGACATGTCTTGCAGGGCCTTGGTCAGCAGGTGATCGCTGGCACCACCGGGGCTGGTCTGGGCATTTTTGGCAGGCAGGCCACCGAACGCGACGAACAGCTCGCAATGCTGCGCAAGGTTTTTCCATGAGGTGTGCGCTGCCAACAACCAGTCCATGTTGCCGACAATATGCGGCATCAATACGCGTCCGGCACCGAGGCTATAGCTGTCGACGCTGGCGACGTAACCACCAAAGCCATTAAGGAAGCGGTGCAGCTGACTTTGCGCATGATGGAAACGCCCAGCACTGCCCCAGCCATAACTGCCGCCAAAAATTGCCTGATTGCCGTGTTCGGATTTGACCCGTTTCAGTTGTTTGGCCACAAGTTCCAGCGCGACGTCCCAGGAAACTTCTACAAAGGGTTCCTGACCGCGTAACTCCGGGCTGCCACCCTGCCCCTCAAGCCGCCCTTCAAGAAAAGAGCGCCGCACGGCCGGTCGACGAATACGCGTGGGCGATGTAAGCGCGTCAGCCACTGAATCACCGATAGGGGAAGGATCGCTGTCCCACTCCACCGGCACCAAAGCCCGCAGTTCGCCATCGACGACTTGCGGGCGATAAGCCCCCCAATGCAGCGAAGTGAAACTCATGACGCGGTTCTCCTGTGGTTTTACCCGTATTCAAACGGGTTAAACCATAGCATTTAGTTTTTTATTCACTAAATGCATTTTCAGAATGGGTTTATATGCAAAGACTAACTATCAAAACTCCCCTGATCCACGCTATCGAGCGGCAAACGCGCTTTCATCAAACTACATGCAAACTGCTGGATTGGAATGCATTTTCTGTAGGAGCTGCCGAAGGCTGCGAAGCGTTGCTCCTGACACACCGCGATCGCAGCCTTCGGCAGCTCCTACAGATCCTGTGTTTGCTGGGCGATCTCCTACATATAAAAGCATTTAAATTTAGTTAGTTACTTTATTTTTGATGAGAGCCAGCTTGTTGGCTCCTACAGGGGTTAGCTCCAGAAATCGCACATGCCCTCACCCCACCGCGAGCTGCACGTCCTCTCTTTCAAAGCGCACAGGCCAGACCCGCAAACGCTGCTCCGGATACTCCAGACAGCTGCCATCCTTCAAACGAAAGTGCTGCTTGTACAGCGGCGAGGCAATGACCAGATCACCCTTGATACTGCCGATCAGTCCGCGGCCAATCACGTTAACCCCGGACTGCGGATCACGATTGTCCACCGCGTAAAGCTGACTGCCCTCAGCGTCCGGCAGATAGAACAGCGCGACCTGCGCGCCGTCGAGCCAGACCACAACGCCAGAGTTGGTCACCAGATCTTCTCGGCCGCAAACCGTATGCCACGCAAGACTCGAATCAGGTGCAACAGGTTCACTGTGTTCGATAGCTGTCAGGCTCATCAGAGTACCTCCTCGACGACGGGAATAAGGTTAAGCTCGGCAGCCGTGGCCGGACGACGCTGGCCGCGCTCCTCAACGAAATGGATGTCCGGGTCCGGCCGCTTGTCATTAACGAAGGTGCGGAAACGCTTGAGTTTCTCCGGGCTCTTGAGGGTGTTGGCCCATTCGCATTCGTAGCGATCAACCACCAGTTGCATCTGCGCTTCCAGTTCCGCGCCCAACCCGAGGCTGTCGTTGATGATCACATCTTTGAGGTAGTCCAGACCGCCTTCCAGGCTTTCGCGCCATACCGAGGTGCGCTGCAGCTTGTCGGCAGTGCGGATGTAGAACATCAGGAAACGGTCGATGTAGCGAATCAGGGTTTCGTCATCCAGGTCGGTGGCGAACAGCTCGGCATGGCGCGGACGCATGCCACCGTTACCGGAGATATAGAGGTTCCAGCCCTTCTCGGTGGCGATCACGCCAACGTCTTTGCTCTGCGCTTCGGCGCACTCACGGGTACAGCCGGAGACCGCGAACTTTAGCTTGTGCGGCGAGCGCAGGCCTTTGTAGCGATCCTCGATGGTCAAGGCCATCTGCACGCTGTCCTGCACACCGTAACGGCACCAGGTACTGCCGACACAGGACTTCACCGTACGCGTCGATTTACCGTAGGCATGGCCGGTCTCGAACCCGGCTTCGATCAGCTCAGACCAGATGTCCGGCAACTCATGCAGTTGCGCACCGAACAGATCGATGCGCTGGCCGCCGGTGATTTTGGTGTACAGGTCGTACTTCTTGGCTACCACGCCGATGGCGATCAGCTTGTCGGCCGTGATTTCGCCGCCCGCGATACGCGGCACAACGGAGTAAGTGCCGTTCTTCTGCATGTTGGCCATAAACGTGTCGTTAGTGTCCTGCAAAGGCACCAGCGAGGCGTCCATGATCGGCTGGTTCCAGCACGACGCCAGAATCGACCCCACGGCCGGTTTGCAGATATCACAACCGGTATGGCCGCGACCGTGTTTGGCAAGCAGTTCTTCGAACGTCTGCACACCCTCGATGCGAACCAGCGCATACAACTCCTGACGGGTGTAGGCGAAATGTTCGCACAGGCTTTTATCGACGCTGACACCACGGGCAATCAGCTCGTGTTCAAACACAGTTTTCAACAAAGCGGCACAGCCACCGCAACCGGTGCAAGCCTTGGTCTCGGACTTGAGCACGCCCAAATCGGTACAACCGCCATCGATGGCAGAACAGATCGCGCCTTTGGTGACGTTGTGGCACGAACAAATGGTCGCGGTTTCAGGCAAAGACGCCGGGCCCAGAGTGGGTGCGCCAGAAGAACTCGGCAGGATCAGACTGGCCGGTTCGGCGGGCAGCGTGATCGCGTTCTGCATGTATTGCAGCAGGGTGTCGTAGTAACTGTTGTCGCCCACCAGCACTGCGCCGATCACATGTTTGCCCGAGGCATCGACCACCAGGCGGCGGTAGCTGGCAGTGGTCTGATCGATGAATTGATAGCTGCGTGAGCCCGGCGTGTGGCCGTGAGCATCACCAATAGAGCCAACGTCGACACCCAGCAGTTTCAGCTTGGTGGACATGTCGGCGCCCATGAACGGTTCAGCGTCGCCGCCGCACAAGGTCGTCGCTACGGCGCGTGCCATCTGGTAACCCGGTGCAACCAGACCAAAGATACTGCCGTTCCAGGCCGCGCACTCGCCAATCGCGTAAATATCCGGATCGCTGCTCAGGCACTGGCCGTCGATGCTGATGCCGCCACGGGGACCAATGTCCAGACCGCATTGGCGGGCCAGCGCATCCTGCGCACGAATGCCCGCCGAGAACACGATGAGGTCGGTTTCGAGGAATTCGTCATTGCCGAAGTTCATCCGGTAGCGGTATTCCTCACCCGCCGTGATCGACTGCGTACCACGGGCCAGATGCACCCCGACGCCTAATTGCTCAATGCGATCCTTGAGGGCGATACCGCCCTGCTCGTCCAGTTGCACCGGCATCAGGCGCGGGGCGAACTCCACGACGTGCGCTTCGAGGCCAAGGCTTTTCAGGGCATTCGCAGCTTCCAGTCCCAGCAAGCCGCCGCCCACCACAACACCGCGAATAGCGTTAGTCGCCGCAGTGCGGATCGCATCAAGGTCTTCCAGAGTGCGGTAAACCAGACGTGAGTCACCGTGAGCCCCTTCAATTGGCGGCACGAACGGGTAGGATCCGGTGGCCAGTACCAGCTTGTCGTAATGCACGCTGCCGGTGGCGGTGATGACTTTGTGGCCGTCCCGGTCAATCTCCAGCACTTGGGTGCCAAGGTGCAGCGTGACGCCGGGCGTCTGATACAGCGCAGCATCGGAAAGCGCCAGCGACTCGGCATCACGGCCGGTGAAGTACTCGGACAAATGCACGCGGTCATAAGCGCGCATGAGCTCTTCGCCAAACACATGCAGTTGATAGTGCTGCAACGCGCCACCGGCAATCAATTGCTCGACACAGTGGTGTCCGACCATTCCATTGCCGATCACGATCAGGGTTTGCAGCGAGTTCGAAGAATCAATATTTGTGTTCATGGATAGCACCCGACCAAAGCCAATCACGGAATAAAAAGCAAAAAAAAGCGCCTGAAACCTTGCGGTCTCAGGCGCCTTTGCCTGTTCGTTTTGGTGGTTAACCTGGCCTCTATGCCTGATCCACCTGAATTGCCCTGGCCTTGTTGGCTGATCGATCTTCGTTGACCGACGGGGCTGCCCACTCGACTACATTCGCGGTGGACCTGAGCAGGGATGATGCAGCGTTTGTGCCAGCCTGGGTGCAAATCGGGAAACCCTCGTAAAGCCCGACTGTCGATGCGGGTATACGGGACCGGCTTAGCTATAAGACTCATGATTCGGCGCATCCCCATGGTGCAAATCGGGCGCAGTCGGCTTTATATAAGTGCAGAAAGCTCGTTATCCAGAGTGCTTGATTGACTCAATTGGCGATGCATGAGATGCAATCTATATGACTCTCTCGCCAACTAAGAGCCATATAAGACTCTTCATGCTAAAAATGTAAGCTATAAGGCTCTTTATCTAATAAAGCAATCTATATAGCTCATTTATCTTGACGAGAGCCATATAGATTACATACTGCGTACCTCACTGAGGGACCGCGCCATGAAAACCACATTGCTTGATCAAATCCGCCAACGTCGTCTTGCGCTTGGCTTGAAAATTCAGGAAATGCCACTGCTGGCAGGGCTCACAAGACAGCAGTACGGCAAAATCGAAGCGGGTGGCAACCCACGACTCAACACACTCGATCAGATTGCTGAAGGGTTGGAGTCGGCACTGGTTCTGGTCCCCAAGTCGAAGCTCGCTGCCGTTCAACGCATTCTTGCCAGCGAAGCTCCAACGGAGATCAATCAGCGCTACACCGAACCTACAGTGCAAACTTTGACGGTCAGCGAAGAGGCTGAAAACCCGTGGGGAGACCTCTGATGGTCAAAGAAACGGTCTCAGCCTTACGATTGACCCTTCAGGGTGAAAACGTCGGTTATGTCGCGGGGTACTCCAACGGCAAAAACGTTTTCACACTAGCGCCCGAGTACGTCCAAAACGAGGCCAGACATCCGCTGACGCTGTCCCACAACAACCCCGCATCTCTGTCCCGGCAACTTGCAGCAAGCCATCCCTACATCAGCAGCCATAAGCTGCACCCGGTACTCAGCAACCTGCTTCCAGAAGGCGCGTTACGCGACTTCCTGTCACAAGCGATGAAGGTTCATCGGGATAATGAATTCCCGCTGCTGACCTGGCTGGGCCGAGACCTCCCCGGCGCACTGATTGCCTACCCTCTGGAAGCCTCGGAAATCCCGCATCTGGCCCTTCAGTACCGTGGAAAAATCCAGCCCACCGTTATCGATATTCCTGACAGCCGAGCGCATTTTTCCCTGGCCGGTGTACAAATGAAATTCTCCATGCGCAGCCAGGACGGGCGTTACATCACCGGCGACCCCGATGCTCCGGGGGACTGGATTATTAAAACGCCTTCGACCGTGCATCCCTTTGTGCCACTCAATGAATACACAGCAATGACACTCGCTGCCCTTGCTGGCGTG
Source organism: Pseudomonas quasicaspiana (assembly GCF_021147825.1). NCBI lineage: Bacteria > Pseudomonadati > Pseudomonadota > Gammaproteobacteria > Pseudomonadales > Pseudomonadaceae > Pseudomonas > Pseudomonas quasicaspiana. The sequence continues at coordinate 165,945 of NZ_JAGTPI010000003.1, read as the reverse complement.
AACATCCCTGAAATCAAGCTGATCCCGATGACCCACATCGAGGCGCTTCCCAACATCAATCTGCCGAACGAGCAGTACGCCTATGGAATATGTCGATACGATCGATTACCAGACAACAAACGCATCCACTCAGAAGACTTTGCCCAGATTTTCTTTGCCTACGCCCACGACAAATACCGCGCGGCCAGTTATGAACAGGTAGGGAAGCTGATTTATCAAAACTCGCTTCAAGGCCAGCGCGACGCGGCGCAGATGGCGGTGAGGCTCCTGGTCAACATACTGCTGGCGAACGGCGACGCGCACCTCAAGAACTGGAGCATGATTTATCCAGATGGCCGCAACGCCGAACTGTCTCCCGCGTACGACATCGTTGTGACCAAGGCCTACATCACCGATGAAAACCAGTACGCCCTGAATATGGGCGGTAGCAAAAACTGGTACGAAGTTTCCATGGAGGACTTCAAGAAGTGGGCGGAATATGGGGATATTCCGTGGCGCCCGGTTCTCTACAACCTCATAGCGGCACTGGAGAAAGCTCGTACCTTTTGGCCTGCGGCTCTGGATGAGAGCGGGATGGCGGACGACCACAAAAGCGTTTTACGCGAGCACTGGAAGCGGCTGCATGCTGATTTTCGGATTGCGTGACTTGCGACAGATCTTGCCTCGCTGATAAAACCACGCTGTTCACAGCAAACACGGCTGGATTGAAATGCATTTTCTGTAGGAGCTGCCGAAGGCTGCGAAGCATTTCTCCTGACACACCGCGATCGCAGCCTTCGGCAGCTCCTACAGGCCCTATGTTTGCCACGATACATCCCGGTGCCTTGGACACCGGGGCCACTTCTACAGAAAAATATGCCAAATCAGATAGCTGGGCATTAAAAAACGCACAAACAAAAACGCCGCTCTATTGAGCGGCGTTTTCGTTAAATATGGAGCGGGAAACGAGACTCGAACTCGCGACCCCGACCTTGGCAAGGTCGTGCTCTACCAACTGAGCTATTCCCGCAATGGCGTCCCCTAGGGGACTCGAACCCCTGTTACCGCCGTGAAAGGGCGGTGTCCTAGGCCACTAGACGAAGGGGACACGCTAACTGAAACACATGGTGTGTATTTCAGTGCCCAAATCCAAGTCCGAAGACTGGGTTCTGGTTTCACTCAATCTCGCCCGGAAGCAAGACTGCATAAACTGGAGCGGGAAACGAGACTCGAACTCGCGACCCCGACCTTGGCAAGGTCGTGCTCTACCAACTGAGCTATTCCCGCAATATGGCGTCCCCTAGGGGACTCGAACCCCTGTTACCGCCGTGAAAGGGCGGTGTCCTAGGCCACTAGACGAAGGGGACACACGTACAACTTCACTACTTAACTTGCGTTCCGCTAGGTGCTTTACGCTGTAAGTGGCGCGCATTCTATGGATGGATTGAGGGGTCGTCAACCCCAATGTGAAAATTTATCTAAATCAATGACTTCGCCTGCTTTATCCAGCCGCCTGGCGCTGCGCGCTTCAGGTATTTATGGATTGGCCGACAAACTACAAGCAGTGCATCTATGCGCAATAGTGCTTAGCCACTACACTCACTTCAAATTTACTGACTACAGCTATATAGAGGTTCGCGCGGTGACTCCACTGATGATTACCCTGATGGTAGTAGCCGGCATTGCGCTCCTGATCGCGATCGGCTATCTCAACCATGTGGCAGAAAACTCCAAGCTGGATAAAGCGCGAACGAAGATCGAGCTCAGCGACCGACTGCGTCGCTGCACCGAAATTTCCGAAACGTTCCCGGGCCAACTGGTCACCCCTGCTTTAAAGCTGCTGATGACCCGTCTGGAACTCAACGTGGTACAGCGCATGCTGGCGCTGGATAAAAACAGCGCACATCTCAAAACCCGCGTCGACGAGCTGAACACCCTGGTTGCACAAGGCGACGCCATTGCAGTGACCAACCCGGCCAGCCCGATCCTCACCGAAGCCAAGGCCAAAGATGTTCGCTTTCTATTAGAAGCGCTGCATGGCCAGGTCACTCGCGCTGCACATGACGGATTTCTGCAAACCAGCGAAGCCAAGCACTGGATTCGCGAGATCCGCAACATTCTGGTGATGCTGCATATTGAATTCTTCAACAACCTGGGCCAGGCCGCACTGCAGCAGGACCAGCCTGGTCAGGCGCGTCTCGCGTTTGAACGCGGCGTGCAGTACCTGAAGAACCAGCCAGATCCTGTGACGTATCAAGCCGCATTGATAGCCATGGAAAAACAGCTGGCACGTGCCAACTCCATGGTACTGACCAACATTGCGCCAACCGCAGACGACGACAACGCTCTGACCGAAGGTCTGAAGGCGGACGACACCGAATCGGAATGGAAGAAGAAAGTCATCTACGACTGATAGACGACGGGTTGGCGCATACGCTCTGAGCGATGCGCCAACCAGGACTCAACAGTCCGTTGCTTTCAGAAAGATCGCTGCCAATCGCTCAATGCCTGCCTGATCCTGCTCCGAAAAGCGCCCCACCTTCGGACTGTCCAGATCCAACACCCCAATCAAGCGCCCCTCTTTCACCAACGGCACCACCAGCTCGCTGTTCGATGCGCTGTCGCACGCAATGTGCCCCGGAAACTCATGCACGTCTTCGACACGCTGGGTTTGCAGACTTTGCGCAGCAGCGCCGCACACACCGCGGCCAAACGGGATGCGCACACACGCGATTTGCCCCTGAAACGGCCCCAGCACCAACTCTTCATCACGGTTGAGATAAAAGCCGGCCCAGTTCAGATCATCAATCTGGCTATACAAAAAAGCCGAGAACTGTGCGGCGTTGGCGATAAAGTCTTTCTCATCAGCCAATAGAGATTCCAGCTGCGCAGCCAACAGACCGTAGCCTTCCAGCCCGGCACCGGTGTTTTGCAAGTCAATCATGGTTGTTGCTCCAACAATTTCAAACCTACCCAATAACGTGCGAATTGATAGGCGCACCGCCCATTGCGGTTGCCCCGTCCGGTTGCCCAGCGGATCGCGTGCTTGTCCAGTTCCTCATCACGCTGCCAGCTCAGGCCGGCCGCCAGGGCAAGTTGCGTGATCCAGTGTTCCACTACGTTCAGGTAGTGCTCCTGAGTGAACGGATAAAACGACAGCCACAGCCCAAAGCGATCCGACAGCGCAATCTTGTCTTCTACGGCCTCGCTTGGATGCAGTTCGCCATCGACTTGCTGCCAGTTGAGATTGTCGCTTTCCTTTTCCGGCACCAGATGACGACGGTTGGACGTGGCATAAAGCAGAACGTTGTCCGGAGCCTGCTCGAGAGAACCGTCGAGCACACTCTTCAGAACCCGGTAATCGCTCTCCCCTGCCTCGAAAGACAGGTCATCGCAGAACAGCACAAAACGCTGCGGCAGCTTTTGCAGTTGCTCGACGACACGCGGCAGATCGCCCAGATGATCGCGCTCGATTTCGATCAGCCGCAGGCCCGCCTTCGCGTACTCGGCGAGTAGCGCACGGATCAGCGAAGACTTGCCTGTCCCACGCGACCCCCACAGCAAAGCATGGTTGGCCGGAAGACCGTCGATGAACTGACGCGTATTGCGACCCAGTTGTTCACGTTGCAGATCGACACCGATCAGATCAGACAAACGCATGTCGAGGCTGACTTCAAGCGGCATCAGGTAACCGCTGCGGCCTTCACGAACCCAGCGCGCGGCCATGGAGTGTGACCAGTCGACCGCTTCCCGTGGCGCTGGCAGCAGCGGTTCAAGCCGCGCCAGTACGGCGTCGGCGCGTTCGAGAAAAGCATTCAAGCGAGAGTCCACAATGGCTCCTTGATTAACACGCAGTAAACACGACGGGACTGGCCTGAGCAGTGAGGAAAGCGGTTCCGGTCACACCTGTAGATAAGATGTGCCAACGCCTTCACGGCTAATGCCAGCCCTGCAAATATTCATTTCAATTCAGTTAACTATAAGTTGCTTGATGAGAGCCAGCGCCGATCAGCTATGCTTGCCCCCGCGAAGGACACCAGAAGTGGCAATACCCTCATGGACATAGCGTTTACTCAACGGCTCTCGTATAAACAGGCCCGCCTGACCGTTTTGCTCGGCTTCATTCTGGGGATGTTGCTGAGCCTGATACAAATTGCTATCGATTATGCCAGCGAAGATGCGTCCATCAATCGTGAAATTCGCTCTCTGCTGGAAATCAGCCACAACCCGGCCTCACGCATTGCCTACAACATCGACGCCGAGCTGGCTCAGGAACTGACCCTGGGCCTGTTGCAATCCCCGGCGGTGGCGGGCGCCAGATTGACCGACAACAACAATGTGGTGCTTTCCAGCGTCGAACGCCCCTTCGCGCAAAGTCGCTACCGGTTTGTCAGCGACTTCCTGTTTGGCGAAAGCCGCCAGTTCGAAGACACCCTGAACCTGGCGCACTTACCCAACGAACCGATTGGCACGCTGCGCCTGAACGTCGACACCTTTGCCTTCGGTAATCATTTCCTGCAGCGCTCGGGCATCACGCTGCTCAATGGCTTCATGCGCAGCCTGATTCTGGCGGGCGTGCTGACCCTGCTGTTCTACATGACACTGACCAAACCCCTGGTTGACGTGATACGGGCTCTGGCCACGCGCGACTCAAGCAACCCTACTCCCACACCACTGCGATGCCCACCCAAGCACGAAAACGATGAAATCGGCGTACTGGTAGATGTCGCCAACCGCCAGTTTGCAAACATCGCTTCAGAACTGGCGCGGCGGGTTGAAGCCGAAGACCGGCTGACGGCACACCGCAATGAACTGGAAGACATCGTTTCTGCCCGCACCACTGAATTGAAGGCCAGCAACGAAAGGCTGAGCAAGTCCAATGAAGAGCTGAAAATCGCTCGCAGTACGGCGCTGGACATGGCTCAGGCCCGCACCGCGTTCCTGGCGAACATGAGCCATGAAATCCGCACGCCGCTCAACGGGCTGCTAGGCATGCTCGCCCTGGCGCTGGACAGCCCCCTGAGCGCCGAACAGCGTCAGCAACTGTCGATTGCCCACGACTCGGGCAAGGTGCTGGTGGAACTGCTCAACGACATACTCGACATGTCCAAATTCAACGCGGGTCACTTGCAGGTCGAGCGCATCCCCTTCGATCTCGGCGCGCTGGTAGAGGACACCGCCAACCTGCTGTCACAGAATGCGGCGCCCAGCGTCGAGCTGACCTGTTTCATTGATACGCAATTTCCGGCTCTGGTGGTGGGTGACCCGACACGGGTCCGACAAATCGTCAGCAACCTGCTTTCAAACGCGCTGAAATTCACCCGTTTTGGCCGGGTGGATGTGCGACTGAGCAACTATCAGGATACTGACACCCTGGAAAACAGCGTGCGCATTGAAGTGCGGGATACCGGTATCGGCATTGCCCAAGAAGCACAGGAGAGGATTTTCCAGCCTTTTACCCAGGCAGAAGCGGCGATTACCCGGCAATTTGGTGGCACCGGATTGGGTCTGGCTTTGACCCATAACCTGTGTGAAGCCATGTCAGGGCAATTGAGTATTCATTCGGAGTCAGGATTCGGCAGTCAATTCTGCGCAGACCTGCCACTGCCCATCCATCAGGCCACCATTACTCCGACGCCTCTAAAAGGCCGCGTCGTAGTTGTCAGCAACGCGGGCAGCGGGCTTGTTGAGCTACTGGGCAATTTGTTGCCTGAATGGGGTATCGATTTTCAGCGATGGAGCATGGATGACAACGTGCTGAATATGGACCCCAGGAGCAGTCCTGATCTGGTGATCACCGATTGCCCGGAATGCCTGTTTGGCATGCGCCCGACGATTGATGTGCCCATTCTGCTGGTGACTGCCTACGGCAACTTCATGCCAAGCGAACAGGTCAGCGCCCTCGCCCCCCTGCAGCAACATGCTCGACCGCTGGCACGCAATGCCCTTTATCAAAGCCTGTGTCGGATCCTGCAACCCGAGCAGATTCCCGACCGGGATACGGAAGCGGCCGACAGCAAGACCTTGCGCCCGGCCAAAATCCTGCTGGTGGAAGACAACCCGGTCAATCAATTGGTAGCCCGAGGGATACTGAGCAAACTGGGCTGTGAGGTGATTGTCAGCAGCCACGGCGGCGAAGCGCTGGAGCAGCTTGAACTTCACGAGTTCGATCTGGTGCTGATGGACTGCAATATGCCGGTCATGGATGGCTACGAAGCCAGCCGCCAGATCCGCCAATGCGGACGCTGGCCACAACTGCCGATCATTGCACTGACTGCCAATGCCATGCCCGAAGAGCGCGAACGCTGCCGGGCGGCAGGCATGAGTGATTATCTGGCCAAGCCGTTTCGCCGTTCCGATCTGGTCAGCCTGCTGGAACAGTGGCTACCGGTGAAATGACTATTTGAGCAGCGTCTCGATTTCGCTTTTCAGGTCCTCGGGCTTGGTCAGCGGTGCGAAACGTTTGACCAACTGACCGTCCTTGCCAATGAGAAACTTGGTGAAGTTCCACTTGATGCGCTCGGACCCGAGTAAACCCGGCGCCTGCTTCTTCAACTGGACGAACAGCGGGTGGGCATCGCTGCCATTGACATCGATTTTCTTGAACAGCGGAAAACTTACCCCGAAATTCAGCTCACAGAATTCCGAAATAGCCCCTTCGTTACCCGGCTCCTGCTTGCCAAACTGATTGCAGGGAAAGCCCAGCACGACCAGCCCCTGATCCTTGTAGTCCTGCCAGAGCTTCTCAAGCCCTTTGTACTGCGGGGTAAAACCGCACTTGCTCGCGGTATTGACCACCAGCACAGCCTTGCCGGAAAAGTCGGCGAGGGTTTTCGATTCACCCTTGATCGTCGTAACCGGAATGCTCAGCAGATTGGCGCTCATGACAGTGATCCTTGATGAAAAGCGGGTCCTGAAATTAGCGCGCCATTGACTGGCGCGCATCTCAATTTCCGGGAGTGATGGAGGCTTATAAGCCATTGCGCGATGCTGTTGCTCGTGCGCTCCTACAGGAAATCAGTATTTCTGCCGGAAACCTGGTGAATGTCCCAACGCCCTTCCGGCTAAAACGCAGTCTATGTGGGAGCAGAGCTTGCTCGCGATAAGACTGGACGCGATCTAAACTGAACCGCGCCCAGCCTTATCGCGAGCAAGCTCTGCTCCTATCAAACAAAATGCAATCCCTGACCTGAAATGATTTTCTGTAGGAGCTCACGAGCATCGCGAGGCAGCGATTGCGTCCTGTCTGATACACCGCCATCGCGGCCTCGCGGTGCTCGTGCGCTCCTACAGATCCAATGTTTGTTTCGCGACAGCGCGGTGTCAGTGACACCGGGGCGGCTCCCACAAATCAAGCATGCAGGGCGAGACATCTTTCAAGCTTCGCGGGGCACCAAGTCCAGGCACACCGAGTTGATGCAGTAACGCAGGCCAGTGGGCGGTGGGCCATCAGGGAATACGTGACCCAGATGCGCGTCACATTTGGCGCAAACCACTTCAGTGCGAATCATGCCATGGCTGACATCGCGCACTTCGACCACTGCGCTGCCTTCGAGCGGCGCGTAGAAACTCGGCCAGCCGCAACCGGAATCAAACTTGGTAGAAGAGTCAAACAGCGGCTCGTTGCAGCAGATGCAATGATAGACGCCATCGGTTTTGGTGCTGTTGTATTTACCGGAGAACGGACGTTCGGTGCCCTTGAGGCGGCAAACGTTGTACTGCTCCGGGTCAAGCATGGCCCGCCATTCTTCCAGAGTCTTGTCCAACTTTTCCACAGGTACACCTCCGCAGTCGAAAAAGCCTGATCTGTATCTTCTCCACAGATCAGGTGGCACGTATCATTGCGCCTCATTACGCGCCAGTCTGTCACTCACGTTTCGACCATACAAACTCATTTTTACGGCGTCACACCCGACGAACCAGATTTACAGCTCGCTACGGCTCGTCCATTTTCGGGATCAATCACCATGCAGTTCAGCAAATCGAACAAGCTCGCCAACGTCTGCTATGACATTCGCGGCCCGGTGCTCAAGCACGCCAAACGCCTGGAAGAGGAAGGCCATCGCATCCTCAAGCTGAACATCGGCAACCCGGCGCCATTTGGTTTCGAAGCGCCGGACGAAATTCTGCAGGACGTGATCCGCAACCTGCCGACCGCTCAAGGCTACAGCGACTCCAAAGGCCTGTTCAGTGCGCGCAAGGCCGTCATGCAGTATTACCAGCAGAAGCAGGTTGAAGGCGTCGGCATCGAAGACATCTACCTGGGCAACGGCGTCTCCGAGCTGATCGTGATGTCGATGCAGGCATTGCTCAACAATGGCGATGAAGTACTGATCCCGGCTCCAGACTATCCACTGTGGACCGCAGCCGTCAGTCTGGCCGGCGGCAACCCGGTGCACTACCTGTGCGACGAGCAGGCTAACTGGTGGCCTGATCTGGCCGATATCAAGGCCAAGATCACCCCGAACACCAAAGCCATGGTGATCATCAACCCGAACAACCCGACCGGTGCCGTGTACTCCAAAGAAGTACTGGAAGGCATGCTCGAACTGGCGCGCCAGCATAATCTCGTGGTCTTTTCCGACGAGATCTACGACAAGATTCTCTATGACGATGCCGTGCACATCTGCACTGCCTCGCTGGCACCCGATCTGCTGTGCCTGACGTTCAACGGCCTGTCCAAATCCTATCGCGTGGCAGGCTTCCGCTCAGGCTGGGTAGCCATCTCCGGCCCTAAACACAACGCGCAGAGCTACATCGAAGGCATCGACATCCTGGCCAATATGCGCCTGTGCGCCAACGTGCCGAGCCAACACGCCATTCAAACCGCATTGGGCGGCTACCAGAGCATCAACGATCTGGTGTTGCCTCCAGGCCGCTTGCTGGAGCAACGCAACCGCACCTGGGAACTGCTCAACGACATTCCCGGCGTCAGCTGCGTGAAGCCGATGGGCGCACTTTATGCGTTCCCACGGATCGATCCGAAGGTCTGCCCGATCCACAACGACGAGAAGTTCGCCCTTGACCTGCTCCTGTCGGAAAAGCTGCTGATCGTTCAAGGTACGGCGTTCAACTGGCCATGGCCTGATCACTTCCGCGTGGTCACCCTGCCGCGCGTCGACGATCTGGATCAGGCCATTGGTCGCATCGGCAACTTCCTCAAGACATATCGTCAGTAACCCCAGGCCCCGCTGCGGCGCATAAACTGCGCCCGACGGGAATTCCTGCCCTCTCTTTGCGGTCATAGCGATTCCTGAGCAAGGGATCGCTTTTGCTGTGCCCGCGCTCGTGCCGCAATACAAAAAAACAATCTGCGCGTAACAGCGTTCAGAGCCAGCCGCTCTGGGCCGGAACCTGTTTGCCTAAAGCGAATGCTACTGGTTCGCGCCAGACGACACAGTTTGAAATAGTCGTCAGGTTGAATAGCCGCTGACATCACCTTATATACCCCGCAACGCGTTACATATTCGTCACAGGAGAACATCCAAACCATGATGCGCATTTTGCTGTTTTTGGCCACTAACCTGGCGGTCGTGCTGATTGCCAGCATCACCCTGAGCCTTTTTGGCTTCAACGGGTTCATGGCGGCCAATGGGGTTGATCTGAACCTCAATCAGCTGCTGATCTTCTGCGCTGTATTTGGTTTCGCCGGCTCGCTGTTCTCGCTGTTCATCTCCAAGTGGATGGCGAAAATGAGCACCGGCACCCAGATCATCACCCAGCCGCGTACCCGCCATGAACAATGGCTGGTGCAAACCGTCGAGCAACTGTCCCGCGACGCTGGTATCAAGATGCCGGAAGTCGGGATCTTCCCTGCCTACGAAGCCAACGCTTTCGCCACAGGCTGGAACAAGAATGATGCACTGGTTGCTGTCAGCCAGGGTCTGCTGGAACGCTTCTCACCTGATGAGGTGAAGGCGGTACTGGCCCACGAAATCGGCCACGTTGCCAATGGCGACATGGTGACTCTGGCGCTGGTGCAGGGCGTGGTGAACACCTTTGTAATGTTCTTCGCCCGCATCATCGGTAACTTCGTCGACAAGGTGATCTTCAAGACCGAAAACGGTCAGGGCATTGCTTACTACGTGACGACGATCTTTGCCGAACTGGTTCTGGGCTTCCTGGCCAGCGCCATCGTCATGTGGTTCTCGCGCAAACGCGAATACCGCGCTGACGAAGCCGGTGCCCGACTGGCAGGCACCAGCGCCATGATCGGTGCCCTGCAACGCCTGCGCTCCGAACAGGGCGTGCCGGTGCAGATGCCTGACAGCCTGACGGCGTTTGGCATCAACGGTGGCCTGAAGAGCGGTCTGGCTGCGCTGTTCATGAGCCACCCGGCTCTGGAAGATCGTATCGAGGCACTGCGCCGCCGCGGTTGATCGACCTGCATAAAAAAAACCGGCCTTAGTGCCGGTTTTTTTATGCGAGTAAATAACCTGTAGGAGCTGCCGAAGGCTGCGAGGCATTCATCCTGACATACCGCCATCGCAGCCTTCGGCAGCTCCTACAGGTCAATCGTTTGCCGCGCATCAGCGCCTTTTCAACGTCGAACCAAACGATAAACCCGCTCTTCCAGGCCTTCCACACCGCGCTGCTCAAATTTCACACTGCCCTTGAGAACATCGCTGGTCTGCAATATGTCCAGCTTCCAGCCCTCGGCCATCAATCGCTGCACCTCCTCGTCCGGAACAGAGAACGGCGGCCCATCAATCTTTGCCTGATCGTAATCCAGCGTAATCAGCAGCCCTTGGCATTCAGCAGGCAATACCGACGCCAGGTGTGCGACATATCGCTCACGCATCGCAGGCGGCAAGGCAATCAATGCGGCGCGATCATAAAGCGCCGTACACACCGCGACATCCTCAGCCCGCAACGCAAAGAAGTCACCGCACCACAACTCAATCCCTGCGCAGCCGTACACTTTGAACGCGCCAAGCTGGCTGATGACAGGTTCAATATGTTGCTCGCTGAAAAACGCCTGGACCGCTTTTTCCGACAGCTCGACACCCAATACCTTATGCCCCTGCTCCGCCAGCCAGACCAGATCAAGGCTCTTGCCGCATAAGGGCACCAAAACACGTCCATCCTTCCCGACCGCCAGTTCCGGCCAGAACTGCTGAAGCAAGGGGTTCGCTTGTTGCTGATGGAAACCAATCTGGTTGGCCGCCCACCGCTCGTGCCAAAATTCGGCCTGCATGAATACTCCTTATAATTCGATTAAAAGGCGCTAAAACTTATATTAGATTTAGATCAATGATCTGACTGAAGATGGCGTCATCTTAACGCTCAGGACGCCCGCTATGTTCCCCAGCCTGTTTATCTCCCACGGCTCGCCGATGCTTGCGCTGGAACCAGGCGAAAGCGGCCCGGCCCTGTTGCGTCTCGCAGCCGAGATGCCCAGGCCCAAGGCGATTGTTATTGTTTCAGCTCACTGGGAAAGCCAGGAGCTGCTGGTCAACGCCAACCCGCAGCCGGAAACCTGGCATGACTTCGGCGGTTTCCCCGCGGCCCTGTTTGCGGTGCAGTACCCCGCTCCCGGCTTGCCAACGTTGAGCGCTGAAGTCCTGGGGCTGTTGCAGGCTGCCGGGCTGGCAGCGCGCACTAACAGCCAACGACCTTTTGATCATGGTGTGTGGGTGCCACTGTCTCTGATGTATCCCGATGCCGACATCCCTGTTGTTCAGGTTTCCCTGCCCAGCCGCGAAGGCCCGGCACTGCAGACTCGCGTCGGCCGGGCGCTGGCCAGCCTGCGTGATCAGGGTGTATTGATTATCGGCTCGGGCAGCATCACCCACAATCTTGGTGAACTGGACTGGCATGCCGGACCGGAAAGCGTAGAGCCATGGGCCAAAGCGTTTCGCGACTGGATGATAGAGAAGCTGGGCAGCAATGATGAGGGCGCATTGCATGACTACCGGGCACAAGCCCCCAACGCCGTGCGCAGTCACCCAAGCGATGAGCATTTGCTGCCGCTGTATTTCGCCCGGGGTGCCGGTGGTGAATTCAGCGTGGCGCACAAAGGCTTCACGATGGGAGCACTGGGAATGGATATTTACAGGTTTGGGTGAGGCCACAGACCTGACGACAATCTGTAGGAGCTGCCGAAGGCTGCGAGACGATATTCCTGATGCACCACCATCGCAGCCCTCGGCAGCTCCTACAGAAGCAGGAAACCCAGACAAAAAAATCCCCGAACCAGTCGGGGATTTTTTATTTCAGACGATCAACTCAAGCGTTGATCAATCTTCGCGATAGCGACGCAGCTTCAACTGCTTGCCTGCAACGCGGGTGTCCTTGAGTTTGGTCAACAGACGCTCAAGGCCATCTTCCGGCAGTTCAACCAGGCTGAAGCTGTCGCGCACCTGGATGCGGCCGATTGCTTCGCGGGCCAGGCCGCCTTCGTTGAGGATTGCACCCAGCAGGTTCTTGGCAGCGATACCATCACGCGCACCCAGCGCGGTACGGCAACGAGCACGACCTTCGGCCAATGGAACCGGAGCGCGACGCTCACGATCACCACTGCGCTCTGGACGATCCGACGACGAACGATCACTACGCTCACGCGGTGCGTTGTTCGGCACCAGTGGGCGCTCGCGCTCGATGGCTGCCAGGGTCAGAGCCTGACCGTTGGTAGCTTTGCGCAGCAGAGCAGCGGCCAGGGCGCGCGGGCTGCAACCGATATCGGCAGTCAGACGATCCAGCAGTTCGCCGTGAGTCGACTCGGCATCGCCAACCAGTGGCGACAGGCTGTTGGTCAGTTTCTTGATGCGGGCATCGAGAACAGCCTGAGCATCCGGCAGGCGGACTTCAGCAACTTTCTGACCGGTTACACGCTCGATCACTTGCAGCATGCGGCGCTCACGCGGAGTCACCAGCAGCAGTGCACGACCTTCGCGACCGGCACGGCCAGTACGGCCGATACGGTGAACGTAGGACTCTGGGTCGTACGGCATGTCAACGTTGAATACGTGAGTGATGCGCGGAACGTCCAGACCACGGGCAGCAACGTCGGTCGCTACAACGATGTCCAGGCGGCCATCCTTGAGGGAGTCGATAACGCGCTCACGCTGGTTCTGGGCAATGTCACCGTTCAGTGCAGCAGCCTTGTAGCCTTTGGCTTCAAGGGCACTTGCCAGATCCAGGGTCGCTTGCTTGGTGCGTACGAACATGATCAGGGCGTCGAAATCTTCGACTTCCAGCAGGCTCAGTACAGCTGAGGTCTTCTGGTCAGCGTGAACCAGCAGGTGAGCCTGCTCGATCGCGGTAACGGTCTGGGTCTTGGTCTGAATCTTAACGTGCTTCGGATCGCGCAGGTGGCGCTCGGCGATGGCACGGATCGATTGCGGCAAAGTAGCCGAGAACAAAACGGTCTGCTTGGTTTCCGGCATGGCCTTGAAGATAACTTCCAGGTCGTCCATGAAGCCCAGCTTGAGCATTTCGTCCGCTTCGTCGAGAACCAGGTGGTTCACGGTCGCGAGGACTTTCTCGTCACGACGCAGGTGATCGCACAGACGGCCCGGCGTGGCGACAACGATTTGTGCGCCATTGCGGATTGCTTTCAGTTGCGGGCCCATCGGCGCACCGCCGTAGACAGCCACTACGGTAACGCCCGGCATTTGCTTGGCGTAGGTTTCGAAAGCGGTAGCAACCTGCAGGGCCAGTTCGCGAGTCGGCGCCAGAATCAGTGCTTGCGGCTCGCGCTTGCTTGGGTCGATACGATGCAGGATTGGCAGTGCGAACGCGGCGGTTTTACCCGTACCGGTTTGCGCCTGGCCGATCATGTCATGGCCGGCCATGATAATCGGGATCGACTGCTGCTGAATGGCCGAAGGCTCTTCGTAGCCAGTGGCAATAACGGCTGCAAGGATATTTGGATGAAGTTCAAAAGCGGCGAAGCCGCCGAATTCCTGGGTCATGGGTCTGCCTCTAGTGCATCCGCAAAGACCCATGCTCCAAAGCTGCGCGTGCCGTGTACGACCCTAAAGTCACCCTGGCTGCTCTGTCGGCGGGGATTTGCGAAAACGTTTGATGAATGGATCGCCTAGGATAGTTCGCACAGCGAACAAGCAGCCGAAGCTGGCTTCGGGGAATTGCAATACCTTGACGAGGGCCCTGTTAAAGACCGGCGCGCACTATACCGGAATTACGCAAAAAAGTGAGGATTTTTTTCACTACCAATCATGGCTAATGCCCAAGACCTACAGGCTTTGCGCAAACCGACAACAGTGACTATTTTGCTACAGGCCCGGGTTTACGGGAGAAACTGCTTAAACGGTTCACCTGATCACTCAGACAGTCCGCCTCCGATCCTACTCCACGCGCAGGGACTTCCTACATGACTTCCTCTATAAAAGGCCGTGTCAGTCGTGAACTGCACGACCACGTGATGCTCATCGGCCTGGATCGTGTCGCCAAACGCAACGCCTTCGATCTTGAGCTGCTCAACCAGCTAAGCCTGGCTTACGGTGAATACGAACGCGAGGATCAGGCCAGAGTCCTGGTGGTTTTTGCCCATGGTGAGCATTTCACTGCCGGGCTGGATCTGGCCGAAGCCGGTCCGGCGCTGATCAATGGCTGGCAGGTGCCCGAAGGCGGTTGTGACCCTTGGGGCGTGTTCGCAGGCCCCCGGGTCAGCAAACCGGTGATCGTTGCCGCTCAGGGTTACTGCCTGACCCTGGGCATTGAGCTGATGTTGGCGTCGGATATCAATCTGTGCGCGAGCACGACCCGCTTTGCGCAACTGGAAGTCCATCGCGGGATCTTCGCCTTTGGTGGCGCCACATTACGTCTGCATCAGATCGCCGGTTGGGGCAATGCGATGCGCTGGCTGCTGACCGGCGACGAATTCGATGCCCAGGAAGCCTGTCGCATGGGGCTGGTGCAGGAAGTCACGGCCCCGGAAGACCTTCTGCCCTATGCCTTGCTGCTGGCCGGGCGCATCGCAGAACAGGCACCGCTGGCGATTCGCGCAACGATTGCTTCGGCCCGTCAGGCGGTGCTCGAAGGAGAAACAGTCGCCGCCCAGGCGCTACCTGCCATGGTCAACCACCTGATGAGTACCGAGGACGCCAAAGAAGGCCTGCTTGCCATGCAAGAGCGCAGGCCCGGTGTCTTTAAAGGCGTGTGATCTGAGTCCCACAGTGTCCGTGACACAGCGCTGTCGCGCAGCAGGCATTGGACCTGTACAGACTGTGTGAAAACGTAGCGAGCGACGGCAAGACAAGGCAAACACAGGCGAAAAACGGCCGGGGTCGCGTCCGACTCTAGGTGTTCTAAATGAGCATTTTTCGCCTGTTTTTAACGCAGTATTGTGCGCGTAGCACCGAAGGTGCCCAGCCTGGAGTAGTTTTCACACAGTCTGTGTAGGAGCTGCCGAAGGCTGCGATGGCGGTGTGTCAGGATAAGAGCATCGCAGCCTTCGGCAGCTCCTACAGAAATGCGCCCCAAAGATCGTTCGCCGTGTCCGGACATGGGCAACGCCTGAAGGCTCTGTCTTCAGGTTGCCGGGCGCAGATCCTTGATCAAGGATGCCAGCGAGTAACCAAGGCGTGGTGCCAGTTCTTCAGCACGGGCATTCAGCGATGCAACGTCCAGCTCCTGATCCAGATCGGCAGGAACAATAAGAATAACGTTGCCCTCCTTCACCGGCAGCTCCCAGTAGTGCCGGTGGTAGAGACCACGAAATAGCGCCGCGCCCAACGGTTTGCCGTCATCCGAGGCCCACTGATTGATCACCAGCCAGCCTCCTGAATTCAGACGTTTCTGACAGTTCTCAAGGAATTTCCAGGCCAGATGGCCAACACCGGGACCGACATCGGTATAGAGATCGACGAAAATCAGGTCAGCCGGTTCGGCGGTGTCCAGCAGTTCAAGCGCATCGCCAATGCGGATATACAACCGGGGATCGTCATCCAGCCCCATGAATTCAATAGCCAGACGCGGCACGTCAGGACGCAATTCGATGGCCTCGACATCTTCCAGCGGCAAAAACTTCAGGCAAGCCTGAGTCAGCGTACCCGCCCCCAGCCCCAGAAACAGCGCGCTTTCCGGGGCGTCGTGACACAACGCGCCAATCAGCATCGCCCGGGTGTAGTCGTACTCAAGCCAGCTCGGATCGGCCGTGAAGGTGCAGCTTTGCTCGATGGCATCGCCGAATTCCAGAAAGCGGTAGTCGTCGACCTCCAGCACGCGAATCATGCCGAAATCGTCGTGCACCTCGGCCAGAATCCGCTCCACCCGCTCCTCAGTCATTGTTTCTCCTAACGGCGAGCCCAAGTCTGGCCTGTTGATGCAGTCGCAGGACCGCGCAAAAAGCGAATTGTCGATCAACCGCAGTCACAAGGTCACGCTCTTTCTCTTTGATGGCGCTAGCGCTACTGCCGTAACCGCGCTCCGATTATCCCTTGGACGCTAGCGACAGCTCGGCGAACTGCTAACATGCTGATCCGATCGCACTGACCTTGAGTTCATGATGAGCCAACCCTGGAGCCCCGACAGCTGGCGGGCATTGCCTATTCAGCAGCAACCTCAATACCCCGATGCTGCGCACTTGTTAAAGGTCGAGCAGACACTGGCAAGCTATCCGCCGCTGGTATTTGCCGGCGAGGCCAGAGAGTTGCGCCGACAGTTTGCCGAGGTGACTCAGGGCCGTGCCTTCCTGTTGCAGGGCGGTGATTGCGCCGAGAGCTTCGTCGAGTTCTCCGCGGCCAAGATTCGCGACACATTCAAAGTCTTGCTGCAGATGGCAATCGTCATGACCTTTGCTGCCGGGTGCCCGGTTGTGAAAGTCGGTCGCATGGCCGGTCAGTTCGCCAAACCCCGCTCAGCCAACGATGAAACCATCGACGGCGTGACGTTTCCCGCGTATCGGGGCGATATCGTCAACGCCATCGGCTTCGATGAAAAAAGCCGCGTTCCGGACCCGGACCGACTGATTCAGGCCTACAACCAGTCCACTGCAACCCTGAACCTGCTGCGTGCCTTTGCCCAGGGCGGTTTCGCCGACCTGCATCAAGTCCACAAATGGAACCTGGACTTCATCGCCAACTCAGCCTTGGCCGAGAAGTACAGCCAACTGGCCGACCGCATTGATGAAACCCTGGCGTTCATGCGCGCCTGCGGGATGGACAGCTCGCCGCAACTGCGTGAAACCAGTTTCTTCACCGCCCACGAAGCGCTGCTGCTGAACTATGAAGAAGCCTTTGTGCGGCGCGACAGCCTGACCAACGACTACTACGATTGTTCGGCGCACATGCTGTGGATCGGCGACCGTACCCGGCAATTGGACGGCGCTCATGTGGAGTTCCTGCGCGGGGTGAACAACCCGATTGGCGTGAAAGTCGGCCCAAGCATGAACCCCGATGATTTGATTCGCCTGATCGACACCCTCAATCCGGACAACGACCCTGGCCGCCTCAACCTGATCGCCCGCATGGGCGCGAACAAGGTTGGCGACCACTTGCCGCAACTGATCCGCGCCGTTGAACGTGAAGGCCGCAAAGTGCTGTGGAGTTCCGACCCGATGCATGGCAATACGATCAAGGCCAGCAGCGGCTACAAAACGCGCGACTTTGCGCAGATCCTTGGCGAGGTGAAACAGTTCTTCCAGGTGCATCAGGCTGAAGGCACGTATGCCGGCGGCATTCATATCGAAATGACCGGGCAGAACGTCACTGAATGCATTGGCGGCGCCCGGCCGATTACCGAAGATGGTTTGTCAGATCGTTACCACACCCACTGCGACCCACGGATGAACGCCGATCAGTCGCTGGAGCTGGCGTTTCTGATTGCGGAGACGTTGAAGCAGGTTAAACGCTAGGCCTCAGGCAAACCCAAGACTTGTAGGAGCTGCCGAAGGCTGCGATTGCATACCTTTGACACACCGCCATCGCAGCCTTCGGCAGCTCCTACAGTGGTTACAGCCAACATCAGCGCTTCATCGGGTCTTTCCAGAAGTGCTGCCCGGTTTCCTGATAGACATCCGCCCGACTCAAACCAAGATCCTTCAGTGCAGCGTCACTCAAACTTTCCAATTGCCGACGCTGGCGATGCAGTTCGGACCAGCGGGAAGCGCGTCTCCTTATCGACCTGAGCAGGCGCTCGATCCAGGAATCACGGGATTGGGCTTTCAACACCAGCACGTAACCTTTTTGACCTTTCATCATCTTGCCCTCCATGTGGGATGGCAAGAGTCTCGCGCCAGCGTTAAGATCAATCAAACGAATGTTTTTTATGCGTTCCATTTGAGAGATTGATGCATTGACCAGCTACCCAAGCATCGACACCGAGCTCCTTCGCACGTTTGTCGCTATTGCCGATCACGGTGGGTTTACCCGCGCGGGCGAAGTGGTGAACCGTACTCAATCGGCCGTCAGCATGCAGATGAAGCGTCTGGAGGAAGATCTGATCCAGCGTCCCCTCTTCCAGAAGGATGGACGCACCGTCAGCCTGACGATTGAGGGGCAAGTGCTACTGGGTTATGCGCGGCGGATCCTGAAGCTGCACGGAGAAGTCTTCAACACCCTGCGCGAGCCGCACATGGTGGGCGTGGTGAAGATTGGTTCACCGGACGACTACGTCATGCGTTTTTTACCCGGCATTCTGCAGCGATTTGCGCAGACCTATCCGCTGGTGCAGATTGAAGTGCACTGTGAACCCTCAAGACAATTGCTCCTGCGCCAGGATCTGGACCTGAGTATCGTTACTCGCGAACCCGGTACCGAGATCGGTCAGATCCTGCGTCAGGAGCGATTTGTCTGGATGGTTGCTCAAGGCTTTTATCCTCACGAACAAAATCCGATGCCTTTGGCGATGTTCAACACCGACTGTTTTTGCCGAACGTGGGCCTGCAATGCGCTAGACACGATGCAGCGCGATTATCGGATTGCCTACACGAGTGCGAGTCTGGCGGCGATCAGCGCGGTAGTGACAGCCGGCCTGGCCGTGACCGCACAACTGGAAAGTCTGCTAACCCCTGATTTACGCATCATTGGCGAAGCTGAACAGATGCCGCAGCTACCGCTGGCGAGCATCGTCCTGCTGCGTAATCCGAAAAACCCGTCGCCCATTACCGAATGTCTCGCGGAACACATCGCCGAAGGATTCAGGCTTTAAGCGTTCAGGCTTTGAATGCCAGAATGACCGCACAGACCACCAGGAAGCCGCAGAACAGCGAGCGCAGCAAACGCTCGGGCAGCGAATGCGCCAGCTTTACGCCCCAACTGATGCTGGCCAGCCCACCCACGGCCAGCGGAATGCCCATGCTCCAATTGACGTGGTCATGCAGTGCGTAAGTAAACAAGGTGATGGCTGTACTCGGGGCAGCCAGCGCCAAAGCCAGTCCTTGCGCAACCACTTGGCTCGCACCAAAAAAACTGGTCAGAATCGGCGTGGCAATCACTCCACCGCCGACGCCGAACAGGCCTCCGGTGACGCCCGAACCTATCCCTAGCAACCAGAGCCGATTAACGTGGCGCAACCCGGTACTGGCGTTATCTTTGCGCCAGAACATCTGCGCCAGATTGAAGACCGTGAGCAAAATCAGAAAGGCAATGAACGCCAGGCGCATGTGCTGCGGATCAAGGCGTACCGCCCACAACGATGTCAGCCACGCCAGACAGAAACTGGGGATGATCAGCATCATGGCGTTGCGCATGGAGATACGATTTCGCTGGTTGTAACGCCACAGCGCCAACAGCACGTTAGGCAATACCATCAACAAAGCGGTGCCCTGAGCCAGTTGTTGATCAAGCCCGAACAGCACGCCTAAAGCGGGAATCGCAACCAGGCCGCCCCCAATACCGAACAACCCACCCAGAGTGCCCATGGCGGCACCCAACGCTACGAACATCACCACTTCAATCACGCCGCAATCCCTTCTCAAACAATGCGCGCATGCTACGCAGTCTGGCTGCTCAGGCAAATAACCGATGTGCGCTATTGCGATGGTTTTCATGCCCCTGATCACAAGCCATCCCTGCTTGCGCGCAGCGACTGACCGGAATTTATCTGGCGCAACAAAGATCACGGCACTAAATTGTCGGCATGACACACGCAAAAGAGGACCATCCCATGAGCGCTGACGCCAGCTCCACTGCCGACAGTAACTGCCAAGCGTTGCAGCTCGACAACCAACTGTGTTTCGCCCTTTACTCCACGTCTTTGCTGATGACCAAGGTCTACAAACCGCTGCTGCAGGCGCTGGGCCTGACCTATCCGCAGTATCTGGCGATGATGGTGCTCTGGGAACAGGACGGTTTGACCGTTGGCGACGTCAGCACCCGGCTGCTGACAGATCCGGGTTCCCTGACGCCCCTGCTCAAACGCCTGGAAGGCGAAGGTTTTATCAGTCGTACTCGCAGCAAGGAAGATGAGCGGGTTGTGCTGCTGCACCTGACCGAACAAGGCCGGGCCCTTCAGCAAAAAGCCCTGACCGTCCCCGGCTGCATCCTGTCCGCCAGCGGCCTGGAAATAGCACAACTGCAAGCGTTGCAAGGTGAACTGCTCAAGCTTCGCGAGAATCTGCAGGGCAGTGTTTGAGGGCGTTCTGCACCTCATCCACAACCACTGGATAAACGTTTTTCTGTAAGAGCATCCCGATGTGCATGGCACCGCGCAGTCTCGCGTCAAAAAATACCATGTTGGGAGCCGAGCTTGCTCGCGATGAGGCTGGACGCGGTTCACTTTAGATCGCGCCCGACCTTATCGCGAGCAAGCTCAGCTCCCACAGAAAAAAGCGTGCTTGCGTCACCACCGCACTGTGCCGGGAGCACAAGCCGATCGCCTATAGATGATTCCATTCCAACAATCCGAAATATTATCTTGCGCGCAAACTATTTGCGCGATACATTTATTTCGTACTCCGTTAGCGCACTCCTTTCCAGCGCAAACAGACAAGTTTTGAAAGACCCGATCACTACGATCTTCCGACTCTGATGAGGTGACACCATGGATACGCTTTATACCGGCATCGCAACTGCAACCGGCGGCCGTGATGGTCGTGCTGTTTCCAGCGACAATATCCTCGACGTGAAACTCGCTACGCCAAAAGAACTGGGCGGCGCAGGTGGTGCAGCCACCAACCCTGAGCAATTGTTTGCAGCCGGTTACTCGGCCTGCTTCATCGGCGCGCTGAAATTCGTCGCGGGCCAGAGCAAGCGCACTATTCCGGCTGACGCCTCGATCACTACCCATGTCGGCATCGGCCAGATTCCTGGCGGTTTCGGTCTGGATATCGACCTGAACATCAACCTGCCAGGCCTGGAACAAGCGGATGCCGAGCAACTGGTTGAAGCGGCTCACCAGGTGTGCCCGTACTCGAACGCTACTCGCGGCAACGTTGATGTGCGCCTGCATGTAACCGTATAACCGCAACGGTTCCAGGTGCTGCGGAATGGCCGAAACCTGTGGGAATTCATTCGCGAAGAGGCCAGTACAGCCGACACGCTTCTGTTGACTGATATATAGCTTTCGCGAATGAATTCGCTCCCACACAGGCGGCACAAGGGCAGCCATGTTCGTTCGACAAGCGCCCACAAAAAAGCCCGCATCGCTGCGGGCTTTTTGTTGAACGCGGTAAAAGCTGTGCTTATTTAGCACGGCCTTTGTAGGAACCGCCTTCACGTGTATCGATCTCGATGCGGTCACCGATTTCGATGAAATCAGCTACTTGCAGCTCGGTACCGTTGGCCAGCTTGGCAGGCTTCATCACCTTGCCGGAAGTGTCGCCACGAGCCGAACCTTCGGTGTAGTCAACTACGCGCACGATGGTGGTTGGCAGCTCTACGGAAACCAGACGCTCTTCGAAGAAGATCGCTTCGCAGACGTCGGTCATGCCTTCTTCCACGAATGGCAGAACGGCTTCGATGTCTTCAGCGTTCAGCTCGTACATGGTGTAGTCAGTGGTGTCCATGAACGTGTAAGTGTCGCCGCTGATGAAGGACAGGGTCGCTTCTTTGCGGTCGAGGATTACGTCGTCCAGTTTGTCATCAGCGCTGTAAACGATCTCGGTCTTGTAACCGGTCAGCAGGTTTTTCAGCTTGGTTTTCATGATGGCGCTGTTACGACCGGACTTGGTGAATTCAGCTTTCTGAACCAGCCAAGGGTCATTTTCAAGACGAATCACGGTACCGGGTTTGAGTTCTTTACCAGTTTTCATTGCGTATATCCGAATTTGGATGGAATTTGCCGAGGCTCTGTACGAGAAACCGCTTCGCGCGTGTCACGCGAAGGTCTTTTTCGTACAGAGCCTAATCTCAAGGCCGCGTATCATACGAAACTCCACAAAACAGTACCAGCGCCGTCGCAAGATCAGCGAGGGAAGCTTGCTGCACACACCAGCTTTCAGCGTGGTTCGCGATCTCTGACCAGTGCTCAAGCAGCGCCTGCCAGCTTTCAGCGCCCTCCTCTCCGGCATTCCAGGTGCGCCAGAAGTCGCTCAACGCCTTTGCAGCCTCGGGCGAGAGCCCTGCAAGGTAGTGCTCCAGAAAGGCATCGAGCTTGACCCAATGGGCGTCATCGTCCTGTTCATAGATGTGCCAGAGCAGCGGCCGCCCCGCCCACTGCGCCCTTACGAAAGAGTCTTCGCCGCGTACCACGTTGAAATCACAGGACCATAGGAGCCGGTCGTAATCCTCCTGTCTGACGAACGGCAGTACCTGAACCGTCAGCGCCCCGCGGGTTTCCCGTGCCCCGGCATGAAGCGAGTCGACGCCAAGCCAGCGTTGCAGATCCCCCAGAATACGGCCTTCCGGTACCAGTAAATGGTTTGCCTCGCTATCGGTCGCCAATGCGTCAAGCCAGGCTCCGATACCCGGATTTTCATACGCAAACACCGAAATCAACCGCGCGCCATCGTCAGGAGTGACCCTAAGACCTTGCAGGAAATGGCTACGCGCTGCCTGGTTCTGTTGAAACGCCTGACGTGTGACAAGCAAATCATGCTCTCGCAGCAGACCACCGGTAGTCGGAACAAAGCCCGGAAAGAAAAAGAATTTGCGCAGCCCGTTGGATTGCACCGACGGCAGGCCATGGCAGCCACTCACCCAATATTCGGCACTGAGGTATTCGAGATTGATCCATACCGGCCGGGGTGAACATTGTGCGATAGCGTCAACGTAGTCGGGTGGCAGACGGCAGGCGAATGCCTCAACAATTACGTCGGGGATGTCAGTGGCCTCCCATTGTTTCGGCCATTGATGGACGCTGACGCCTTCGCGCCACTGCTGCGCGGCAGAGGCATCAGCGCCAGGGCTCAGGCGTACGAAGGCAGTCAGATCATCGACCCACAGGCGTACCTTCAAACCATGCTCGGCTACCAGTTGCCTGGCCAGACGCCAGGTCACGCCGATGTCGCCGTAGTTGTCGACGACGCTGCAAAAAATGTCCCAAGAGGCTTTCATGTCCGGCTCCCTGAGGCTGGATGATAAAAAACGCCGATTGTCCTTCAGACAACCGGCATTCACCAGCCTCCGGTCATGGCACAATCGCAGCATCTGCAGTCAACGCCGAGATCCCGTCATGCCCACTACCCATCGTCGCGAGCTGAATGTGTCCCTTCACCCATTGAAACTGATCGCCTGTATCGCCATCGGCATCTGGCTTGGTTTTGTCGCAGTGGCGATGACCGGCATGCTGATCTACAAAGCCCTGCCCGCTGCCGAAACTCAGGTAATCAACAATGCGGCCGCGCAACTAAGCGCACCGCCGGTCGAAAAGCCTGCGCCCGCGGCGGAAAAAACCATGTTCGAAAAGTATGAGCAAAGCCTGCGGGAAAGCGAGGCTCGCCAGGCGTGGGAACAGGCTCAGGAACAACAGCAGAAAAACTTCAACGGCCCCAAATGTAACTTCTGGATGCAGCAGGATCGCACCGCGCCCAGCGAGAAAAGCCGCGCCAATGTCATCCAGTTCTGCGGATAAACCATGAACAAGCAAGACGTGTTGCAACTGATCATCGACAAACTGGAGGTGGACCTGGATATCGCCCGGCGCGCTGCTCAGACCGCGTATGAAACCGCGACCCACGAAGAAAACATCGCCGAAAACAAATACGACACGCTGGGGCTCGAAGCCTCGTATCTGGCTGCGGGTCAGGCGCGGCGTGTGGAAGAAATTCGCCAGTCGCTGGTGCTCTACCAAAAGCTGACACTCGCGCCATTCAGCGAGGACAAAGGCATTCAGTCCGGCGACCTGATCACGCTGGAAAATCACCTTGGCGTTGAACAGCATCTGTTTCTGGGGCCTGACGCCGCTGGTCTGAAGATTCAATACGACGCGCACACTGTCACGGTAATCACCGCCCGTGCGCCATTAGGCCAGAGCTTGCTGGGTAAACAGACGGGCGATGAACTGGAGATTCGCGTAAATAGCAGCAGCCAAACCTTCGAAGTCACGCAGATAGTGTGACCGGCTATTCATTTACAGGGTTGATCGCTCCAACTTTTTCTGGGTATGGTGGCTTCGTCGCCACATAAAGTGACCGGGACTACATAACCGGAAGCAAGGACTCACTAAGTAGGAGATATTTCATGACTAACGTCATTGCTTTCCCTGACGCCCATGAACGTGATCGCCTCAAGTCAAGTGACCACCCTGGGCTGAGATACCTGAACAAGAAAGAGCGACTGCTGATCGACCAGTTACGTCAGACCAGCCATGCCGGACGTCAGTACGTCTATGACTACGCAGCCATTATGTCGCTGTCCAAGCCGTTGCATCCGGATTGAGTGCCCGCGGTCTCTGAATTTGATGAGAACCCTGTGCAGACTGTGTGGGAGCGAATTTATTCGCGATGGGCTGATACAGTCGATACATGCCTGGCACCGCCTTCGCGAATAAATTCGCTCCCACTGTCGTCTATTCAGCCCCGGTTCAGCCCATGACACCCTAACCCGGCGCAAGCGCCTATAGTGGCCGCACGCCCCGGTAATCTGGAATCCGTCATGAATCCCGCTGGATCTGAACACGCCCCCTCTGAACGGCACTTAGCAACAGAATCGACCGGCAAGAAACCTGTCGATCATCTGCGTTTCCACAAGCACCACGCGCACCTCGCCAGTACCTTTGGCAATGACGGGTTTGCCCTCAAGGCCGAGGCCTTCGCCCGCTTCTTTGGTACGCCTGCGTTCCTCGGTGCACAAACCGTTATCGTTCTGCTCTGGGTGGTGTGTAACGCCACCGGCCTGACCCAATTCGATCTGTACCCGTTTATCCTCCTCAATCTGGCGTTCAGCCTTCAGTCGGCCTACGCAGCGCCTCTGATTCTGCTGGCTCAGACCCGCCAGTCAGCGCGCGACAAAGCCAATGCCGACGCTGACGCCCAGCACCGCGAAGATCTGGCAGCACAAATGCTCTCGCTGCTGGAGCAGAACACCCGCCTCACAGAACTGACCAAATCGCTCACCGAGCGTATTGAGACGCTCACCTCTGACATGCATAAGCATTTCGTGAAACGCGACCCGGTCGATTGCGAGAAAAAGCCGGGCTGACTGGCCGCTTTTCCAACGCCCTGTCCATCCTGTTCGAGTGAGAAGCCAGGTAGGCCAAGCCGTTACTTGAGTCGGACATTTTCCAGAGCTGTCGCCACTTAGTATTGCACCCGTCATAAAACCAAAGGATTATGACCATAATTAAAACCGCAAAAGCCTTGTGGAGTGCACGTCATGTCGATTCAGACCCGTGATGAAAAACTCAGCCTCTGGCTGGAAGAAGAGCGAGCCATACGAGAAAGCCTGGGCGCAGCGGGCACAATGCGTCTAGCCGATGTGGCCCTGTTGGAGCCCAGAGAGTTCTTCGAAGGCATTGGTCGTGGCGACCTGCCCTGTCCGCCCATTGGCGAGCTCATGGATTTCACTCCGCTGCGCTGGTCGCCGGGAGAGTTCGTTTTTCAGGGGACGCCCGATGAGCGTCATTACAATCCTTTGGGCAGCGTGCATGGCGGGTACGCGGCAACGCTACTGGACTCATGCATGGGTTGCGCGATTCACACCCGTCTGAAAAAAGGTCAGGGCTACACCACGCTGGACTTGCGTATCAGTTACGTAAGGGCACTGAACCACTCAGTCGGGCCGGTGCGCGCGGAAGGCAAGGTGATCCATATCGGTCGTTCAACTGCATTGGCCGAGGGTCGGCTGTATGACGTGGATGACCGGCTTTACGCCATTGGCAGTACGACCTGCATGATTCTCAATATGGATACTTGAATTGACTCCATAGTTGTAGGAGCTCACGAGCATCGCGAGCCAGCGATGGCGGTGTATCAGATAGAACGCTATCGCTGCCTCGCGGTGCTCGTGAGCTCCTACAGTTCCAATCGAGACCTCTCTCACACGCTGAACGACCAAAATCTTGAACCCTCCACGCCTTCTACTGACCAACCTGACAAGCCCATTCGTGACGCACAGGCAAATATCCCTTTCCCGTTGCACTGTTTTTCTCCGCAGTCCGAGCCGGGATACTGAGCTCACGTCTTGTTTGTTGAATCAATTTGAAGGAGCACCACGCATGTCTATTCCAGCATTCGGCCTTGGCACTTTTCGCCTCAAGGATCAGGTTGTTATCGACTCTGTAACCAATGGCCTTGAAGTGGGCTATAGAGTCATCGACACCGCTCAGATCTATGGCAACGAAGCCGAAGTCGGCAAAGCCATCGCCGACAGCGACGTGCCTCGTGAAGAGTTGTTCATCACCACCAAAATCTGGACCGACAACTTCGCCGCCGACAAGCTGATCCCGAGCCTCAAGGAAAGCCTGGCAAAACTGCAGACTGACCACGTGGATCTGACACTGATTCACTGGCCTTCGCCAGAAGGCAAAGTCTCGGTCAAAGAGTTCATGACGGCTTTGCTGGAGGCCAAAAAGCAAGGCCTGACCAAACAGATCGGCATCTCCAACTTCACGATTGCGTTGATGAAGGAAGCCATTGAAGTGGTCGGTGCAGAGAACATCGCCACCAACCAGATTGAACTGCACCCGTACCTGCAAAACCGCAAGGTGGCTGACTTCGCCAAACAGCACGGCATTCAGATCACGTCTTACATGACCCTGGCCTACGGTGAAGTGCTGAAGGATCCGGTGATCGAACAGATCGCCAAACGCCACAATGCTTCGACAGCACAAGTGACGCTGGCCTGGGCGATGCAACTGGGTTACGCGGTGATCCCGTCGTCGACCAAACGCAGCAATCTGGAGAGCAACCTCAAGGCTCAGGATTTGAAACTGAGCGATGAAGACATGGCACAGATCGCAGCGCTAGATCGCGGCCACCGCCTGACCAGCCCCGCGAGCCTTGCGCCGAAGTGGGATTGATCAGCGTCTGATTGGAATGCAATACCTGTGGGAGCCGGGCTTGCCCGCGATAAGGTCGAAGCGATCTAACAGAAATCGCGGTGTCCTTATCGCGGGCAAGCCCGGCTCCCACAAGAGATTTCATTTCAATTCAATGAGGTGTGCTTACCCCACCGCCAACAGCCGCTCCAGCACTGACTGATCACGCCCCGCCCGCGCCACATTGGCGTACAGCGATTCGGCGATTTCATCGGCGCGGATTGGCAGCACCGACAACAAGGTGTCGCTCAACCCGTGACTGGACTCGCAGAAACCCTGCATGTAGATCGAGGCTTTGCAGCGGCTGTCGCTCTTGATCCGATAATCGCGGCTCACTTCAAAGTCCCCCAGATACTCACTCAGCGGCTCCAGCAGATGGCGGTGCAACTGACGCTCGTAGCCGGTGGCCAGGACCACTGCGTCGTAGGTCTGCACGCTGCTTTCACCATTGGCGAGATTACCCAGCACCACTTCAATACCGTTGGCGGTTGCCTTCGCGTTCTGGACCGAGGTCAGGTTGCGGAATGTATGACGTGCAATGCCCGAGACTTTCTGGCGATAGAACACACCGTAGATGCGCTCGATCAGATCAATGTCCACCACTGAGTAATTGGTGCTGTGGTATTCGCGGATCATCTCTGCGCGCTGCATGCCGTTCTGGCTGAACATGAGATCGGTGAACTCGGGTGAGAACACTTCGTTGACGAAAGGACTGTCGTCAGCAGGCTTGAGGGCCGAACCGCGCAGAATCACGTCCACCTGCACCGACGGGTAACTGTCGTTCAGGTCAATGAAGGCCTCGGCCGCACTCTGCCCGCCGCCAACAATCGCGATGCGCATCGGCTTGCCATTGGCGCAGGCTTGCTGAGCCATGGATTGCAGGTATTTGGAATGGTGAAACACTCGTGCGTCGCCCTTCATCCCGGAGAAAGCCTCAGGAATACGCGGCGTGCCGCCAGAGCTGACCACCACCGAGCGAGTGGTGCGCACATGATTCTGGCCTTGCGTATCACGGGAGATAACCCGCAACGCCTCGACCTGCTTTTTGTGCAGCACCGGCTCGATGGCGGTGACTTCTTCGCCATAGCGGCTCTGTTCGTTGAACTGTGCTGCCACCCAGCGCAGGTAGTCGTTGTACTCCATCCGGCACGGGTAAAAAGTGCCCAGGTTGATGAAGTCCACCAGGCGACCGTGCTGCTTGAGGTAGTTGACGAACGAAAACGGGCTCGTGGGATTACGCAGCGTGACCAGATCCTTGAGGAAGGAAATCTGCAGTTCGCTTTGGGTCACCAGAGTGTTGCCGTGCCAGCGGTAGTCGGCCTGTTTGTCGAGGAACAACGCATCCAGCGCACCCTCCCGCTCGCCCCGTTCCTTCAGGGCAATTGCCAGTGCCAGATTGGATGGACCAAAACCGATACCGATCAAATCGTGAACCACGGCAGATACAAGAGCCTGTGTCATTCCAGTGTCCTCGGGAG
The DNA here is from genome assembly GCF_021147825.1 of Pseudomonas quasicaspiana. NCBI lineage: Bacteria > Pseudomonadati > Pseudomonadota > Gammaproteobacteria > Pseudomonadales > Pseudomonadaceae > Pseudomonas > Pseudomonas quasicaspiana. Next base: position 137,167 of record NZ_JAGTPI010000003.1, on the reverse strand, counting down.
ATGTTGCCCGCTCGTCAATCAATGGCCAGCAAGGTGGCCTGTTGCAGTAGGAAACGAGGACAGAGAAACAAAATTTAACGATTGGGCCGAGAACGGGGCGACGAGGCAGAGGGACAGGAAAGCCGGCCCTGCTGTTATGTGATGCATATTCTGTAGGAGCTGCCGAAGGCTGCGAATGCATCAAGCCTGACACACCGCTATCGCAGCCTTCGGCAGCTCCTACAGGAATACGTTTCCATTCAAATAATTGCGCTATTTTTGATCAGACGCGGCTTAACGCGACTCCCCACGCAACAACGCCACCTGTCTGCGCGCCGCTGCCTGGGTCGATGCGTCACCTGTCAACGCTGGCCCGGCGACAACAGTCACCCTCGACCACAGGCGGCGGAACAAACGTTTGCCCGGCGCACGGCTGAAAAAGCTGCCCCACAAGCCTTGCAGCGCCATCGGGATGACCGGCACAGACGTCTGTTCAAGAATGAGCTTCATGCCACTTTTAAACTCATCAATCTCACCGTCGCGAGTCAACTTGCCTTCTGGAAAGATGCATACCAGCTCGCCTTCGTTCAGGTATTGGGCAATCTTTTTGAAAGCTTGATCGTAGATCTGCAAGTCCTCACCACGCCCGGCGATAGGGATCGTCCCGGCGGTGCGGAAAATAAAGTTAAGCACCGGCAAGTTGTAGATCTTGTAGTACATGACGAAACGAATCGGCCGCCGCACTGCGCCGCCGATCAACAGGGCATCAACGAACGACACGTGATTACAAACCAGCAATGCCGGACCTTCGTCTGGAATATGGTCGAGATTCTCGTGCTTGACGCGGTACATGGAATGGCTGAGCAGCCAGATCATGAAGCGCATGGTGAACTCGGGAACAACCTTGAAGATGTACACGTTGACCGCGATGTTCATCAACGAGATGGCCAGGAACAGCTCAGGAATCGACAGCTTGGCCACGCTGAGCAGCAAGATCGACACAATCGCCGACACCACCATGAACAGCGCATTGAGAATGTTGTTGGCAGCAATGACCCGAGAGCGCTCGCGCTCCAGGGTGCGGGACTGAATCAGGGCATACAGCGGCACGATGTAGAAGCCACCAAAAATCCCGATGCCGAGAATGTCCAGCAGCACCCACCACGCATGACTGAAACCAAGGACGCCCAGCCAGTCATTGGCCATGACGTTCTGCGGCATCTGTCCGGAATGCCACCACAGCAACAGGCCGAACACCGTCAGGCCCATGGAGCCAAATGGCACCAGACCTATTTCTACCTTGCGCCCGGACAGGCGCTCGCAGAGCATCGAGCCGGTCGCGATGCCGATGGAGAAGACGGTCAGTATCAGCGTCACCACGGTTTCGTCGCCGTACAGCCACTCTTTGGCGTAGGACGGGATTTGCGTCAGGTAAATCGCACCGACGAACCAGAACCACGAGTTACCGACAATTGAACGCGACACCGCGGGCGTCTGACCCAGTCCCAGACGCAAGGTGGCCCAGGTCTGAGTGAAAATATTCCATTCAATTTTCATCTGCGGCGTAACCGCTGCGGCCCGGGGAATGCTATGGCTGGCGATGTAGCCCAGGCTCGCCGTCAACACCATCACGCTGGCGACAAACATCTCGTAATGAGCGGTGGACATGATGATACCGGCGCAAATGGTCCCGGCCAGAATCGCCAGAAAGGTGCCCATTTCCACCAGCCCGTTACCGCCGACCAGTTCTTCTTCACGCAGGTGTTGCGGCAGGATCGAATACTTCACGGGCCCGAACAGCGCCGAGTGGGTGCCCATGGCAAACAACGCCACCAGCATCAGCCACAAGTGCCCGAACAGAAACCCCACCGATCCCACCAGCATGATGCCAATCTCGGCCAGCTTGATCACACGGATCAACTTGTCCTTGGCGTACTTCTCACCAAACTGTCCGGCTAGGGCAGAGAACAGGAAGAACGGCAGGATGAACAGCAACGCACACAGGTTGACCCAGATAGAGCGATCACCGTCGATGTTCAGTTTGTAGAGAATGGCCAGAATCAGCGATTGCTTGAGGATATTGTCATTGAAAGCCCCGAGGGACTGTGTGATGAAAAACGGCAGGAAACGACGCTTTCCAAGCAAATTGAACTGTGACTGATGGCTCATCGTCCGCGATCCTGAATGGCAACGGGCACATTGAAGACGTTACAAGACGTAATGTCGATAGCATGTTTCGGAATGTTGTGGATTTGGAGGTCAATTCAGAATGGCGCAGATCCTGTGGGAGCGTGGCTTGCCCGCGATTCAGGCGCTTTGGCTGCCCAGACAGACCGCATCATCGTTTATCGCGAGAAGCTCGGTTCGTATCCAGACTACCTAATTGAAATACATCCTGTAGGAGCTCACGAGCACAGCGAGGCAGCGATGGCAGTTTGTCTGATACACCGCTATCGCGGCCTCGCGGTGCTCGTGCGCTCCAGGTCCATCGTTTGGCGTGAGACAGCGCAGTGTGATGAACACAGGGGCTGCTCCCACAGGAATCAACGGCATGTATGGACAGTGCTTGCCCGCCATAAGCGCACCAAGTGCCCACATCCAGCCACTCTTCCCTTTCACGACTAAAGTAGCTCCTGCTCCCCCGAACCTTCATGCGAGACTAGCCAGCTTGTTCTTGAGGCTCTGAATGTCTATGTCGCTGTCCACCGGGCTGATTGCGGCCGTCGCCCTGGCTTATATGGCCGTCATGTTTGCCATCGCCTTTTACGGTGACCGGCGCAGCACGTCGCTGCCGCCCCGGCTGCGCGCGTGGGTGTATAGCCTGTCGCTGGCGGTGTATTGCACCAGCTGGACGTTCTTCGGCGCAGTTGGTCAGGCCGCCGAGCAGTTATGGTCGTTTCTGCCGATCTACCTCGGGCCTGTGGTGCTGATGCTGCTGGCGCCGTGGGTGCTGCAAAAGATGGTGCTGATCAGCAAACAGGAAAACATCACCTCGATTGCTGACTTCATCGCTGCCCGCTATGGCAAGTCGCAATCCCTGGCCGTGGTGGTTGCGCTGATCTGTCTGGTGGGCGTGCTGCCCTATATCGCCCTGCAACTCAAAGGCATCGTGCTGGGGGTGAACATCCTCATTGGTGCAGTCGCGGACGCCACAGGAACCCGAGCCCAGGACACAGCACTCATCGTCTCGCTGGTCCTCGCGCTGTTCACGATTGTCTTTGGAACGCGCAATCTGGACGTCACCGAGCACCATCGCGGCATGGTCATGGCGATTGCCTTCGAGGCGCTGGTCAAGCTGTTTGCCTTCATGGCAGTGGGCGCGTTCGTGACCTATGGCCTCTATGACGGCTTCGACGACCTGTTCAATCAGGCCCTGATCGCGCCACGGCTTGAGGAGTACTGGAAGGAAACCATCAACTGGCCGTCCATGGTGGTGCAAACCGGCGTGGCGATGATGGCGATTGTCTGCTTGCCACGGCAGTTTCACGTCACCGTCGTGGAGAATATCGATCCGCAAGACCTGCGCCTGGCCAAGTGGGTGTTCCCGGCCTATCTGGTCCTCGCGGCGCTTTTCGTAGTGCCCATCGCCCTGGCCGGACAAATGCTGCTGCCAGACTCGGTGCTCCCGGACTCGTTCGTGATCAGTCTGCCGCTGGCGACGACTCATCCGTCACTGGCCTTGCTGGCGTTCATCGGCGGTGCCTCAGCGGCAACAGGCATGGTGATCGTGGCGAGTGTCGCGCTGTCGACGATGATCTCCAACGACATGCTGCTGCCTTGGCTACTGAGCCGAAAAACGGCGGAGCGCCCGTTTGAGGCGTTCCGTCACTGGATGCTGTCGGTGCGCCGGGTCAGCATCGTGGTCATTCTGCTGCTGGCCTACGTCTGCTATCGACTGCTGGGTTCGACCGCCAGTCTGGCAACCATTGGCCAGATCGCCTTCGCCGCCATTACGCAGTTATCGCCCGCGATGTTTGGTGCACTGTGGTGGAAGCAGGCCAACCGCAGGGGTGTTTTTGCCGGATTGGGGGCCGGGATTTTCCTGTGGTTTTACACCTTGGTACTGCCGATTTCTGCCGAAAGTCTGGGATGGCCGCTGGAAACGTTTCCACTGCTGGCCTGGCTGCACAGCAACCCGTTGGGGTTGCCGATTACGCCGCTGACCCAAGGCGTGGTGCTGTCGTTGGCGGGCAACTTCATCCTGTTCGGCTGGGTGTCGGTGATCTCCAAGACCCGGGTTTCCGAGCACTGGCAGGCCGGACGTTTCATCGGTCAGGACGCCAGCGTCAGCACCGGCAACCGGCCGCTGCTGGCCGTGCAGGTCGAGGATTTGCTGAACCTTTCCGCACGTTTCGTGGGTGAAGAACGCGCCCGACAAAGCTTCATCCGCTTTGCCTATCGTCAAGGCAAAGGCTTCAACCCGAACCAGAATGCCAACGGCGACTGGATCGCTCACACCGAGCGCCTGTTGGCCGGTGTGCTGGGCGCCTCATCGACCCGCGCCGTGGTGAAAGCCGCCATCGAAGGCCGCGACATGCAGCTCGAAGACGTGGTGCGCATCGCCGATGAAGCCTCCGAGGTGCTGCAGTTCAACCGCGCCCTGCTCCAAGGAGCCATCGAGAACATCACCCAGGGCATCAGCGTGGTCGATCAATCGCTCAAGCTGGTGGCGTGGAATCACCGTTATCTGGAGCTGTTCAATTATCCCGAGGGGCTGATCAGCATTGGCCGCCCGATTGCCGACATCATTCGCTACAACGCCGAACGCGGGCTGCTGGGTCCCGGCGAGGCGGAAGTTCACGTGGCCCGGCGTCTGCACTGGATGCGTCAGGGCCGTGCCCACACCTCCGAGCGGATGTTCCCCAATGGCCGGGTGATCGAACTGATCGGCAACCCGATGCCTGGCGGTGGTTTCGTGATGAGTTTCACTGACATCACAGCCTTCCGCGATGCCGAACATGCGCTCAAGGGCGCGAATGAAAGCCTTGAGCAACGGGTCGCCGAGCGTACCCACGAGCTATCACAGCTGAACCTTGCCCTGACCGAAGCCAAGGGCACAGCCGAAGCGGCCAACCAGTCGAAAACCCGCTTCCTGGCAGCGGTCAGCCACGACTTGATGCAACCACTGAATGCCGCCCGCCTGTTCTCCGCGGCGCTGTCCCATCAGGACGACGGCATGTCCGCTGAAACCCAGCAACTGGTGCAGCATCTGGACAGTTCGCTGCGCTCAGCCGAAGACCTGATCAGCGACTTGCTGGACATTTCCCGCCTGGAAAACGGCAAGATCACCCCGGACCGTCAGCCTTTTGCACTGAACACGCTGTTTGACACACTGGGCGCCGAGTTCAAGGCGCTGGCCCAGGAACAAGGCCTGGAATTCCGGGTAAGCGGCACCGCGCTGCGGGTCGACAGTGATGCCAAGTTGCTGCGGCGCATCCTGCAGAACTTCCTGACCAATGCGTTCCGTTACGGCAAAGGCCCGATACTGCTCGGCGTGCGCCGTCGTGGCACCTACCTTAGTCTGGAGGTCTGGGATCGCGGGCCGGGGATTCCGGAAGACAAGCAGCGGGTGATTTTCGAAGAGTTCAAACGTCTGGACAGTCACCAGACCCGCGCTGAAAAAGGCCTGGGGCTGGGCCTGGCGATTGCTGATGGTCTGTGTCGCGTACTGGGCCACACGTTGCAAGTGCGCTCATGGCCGGGCAAAGGCAGCGTGTTCAGCGTGTGCGTGCCGCTGGCTCAGCATCAGACAGTTCCGGCCAGCGTCGTACCCGACGCAAACCGTAACGCGCTGACCGGGACGCAAGTGCTGTGCATTGATAACGAAGACAGCATTCTGATCGGCATGAACAGCCTGCTGACTCGCTGGGGCTGTCAGGTATGGACTGCCCGCAGCCGTGAGGAATGTCAGGCGCTGCTGGATGAAGGCGTAAGCCCGCAACTGGCGCTGGTGGATTACCACCTGGACAATGGCGAGACCGGCACCGAGCTGATGGCCTGGTTGCGAACGCGCCTGGGTAAACCGGTACCGGGCGTCGTGATCAGCGCCGACGGCCGGCCCGAACTGATCGCTCAAGTGCATGCTGCGGGGCTGGATTACCTGCCCAAGCCGGTCAAGCCCGCTGCTTTGCGGGCGTTGCTGAGTCGGCATGTGATGTTGGGGTGAGGTCTGCGCATAAGGCTGGACGCGTTTCACTTTAGACCGCGCGGACCTTATCGCGAGCAAGCTCTGCTTCCACAGGTCCCACTCGATTTACTTTGCATCTCAGCTTGCAGGCAAACATAGAATCTCCCGCATAGGTCCAATGCTCTTCGAGGCGCATTTAATCTTGAGTTGAAATGCCGTCCCCTGTGGGAGCAAGGCTTGCCCGCGATACATAAGACGCAGCTAAAAGACAGACCGCGTTGTCGTTTATCGCGGCCAAGCCTCGCCGTTGATGGTCCGCAGCGCAAGCGGTGAGGCAAACGATTATGAGAAAGGAATACCGATATACATATTTCTCATTTGACAATCATTATCATCAAGCCTAATTTGTTGCCCGGTGTGTAGGGGGCTTCCCTACGAAAGCTGCATCTGCCCAATTGCTGCAAGGTGATTTCCATGCCGGAACAACTATCCACAAGTACGTGCGATTCACCGCTTCTCCAGGCGTTTGTCGAAAACCGCCTGATTCTGGTCAAGATCGCCGCCCGCATTACCGGCTGCCGATCACGGGCGGAAGACGTCGTACAGGACGCTTTCTTCCGACTGCAGTCCGCGCCGCAGATCACGTCGTCGATCAAGGCCCAGCTCAGTTACCTGTTTCAGATCGTGCGCAATCTGGCGATCGATCATTACCGCAAACAGGCGCTTGAGCAGAAGTACTCGGGCCCCGAGGAAGAGGGACTCAATGTGGTTATCCACGGCGCGTCTCCTGAAACCTCGCACATGAACTTCACCACCCTGGAAACCATTGCCGACGCCCTGACCGAACTGCCTAGCCGCACTCGCTATGCATTCGAGATGTACCGGCTGCACGGCGTCCCGCAGAAGGACATCGCCAAGGAACTGGGTGTTTCGCCGACACTGGTGAACTTCATGATTCGCGATGCGCTGGTGCATTGCCGCAAGGTTTCCCTGCAGGAAGCGCGCGCTGTACGTCGCTGAACGCTGAACCTGTAGGAGCTGCCGAAGGCTGCGAAAGCGGTTTCACTGACCGCCCCAATCGCAGCCTTCGGCAGCTCCTACAGGGACGGTGCACGACGTAAACCGGCGTTAAGCCCAATCACACCGCTCAAAAAACCGCTGCCGGTCCAGCGTCATCAGCGCTGCCCGCTTATGTGGGAAATCGAATTCCTTCTCCTTCTCGAACCCCTGCCCTTGCATATAGGCAATCATCTTCCCGTTGTCGGCACGCGGTTCTGACACCAGCCGCTGAGTGCGCTCATCATCGAGAAAAAGGTAATGCACCAGTGCCGAGAGCCAACTGGCGACTTTATGTGGGCCCCGGTGGCTTTCTTCGCCCACCAACATGTGAATCCCACGGTCGTATTCGCCAGGACTACAGAACGGAGCGATGCGATCTTCCAGCGCCCAATAGGCTTCGAAATAAGCAAAGGGTTCGTCGTCAAAGCAGCCGATCAAGGTCAGTGTATGAGGGTCGGCAGCCTGCTTTTCCAGGTACTCTCGATGCTGCTCCAGCGATCCGCCCTCCTGCCAGAATTGCAGAACGCGAGGATTGTTTTGCCAGCGATTGAAGCGCTCAAGGTCCAGATCGACATCCAGAGCGCGCAGAGAAATCGAGGTGCCGAGACGGGCATCAAAACGTCGATAGACTTCGCCGACAGGCTTGGCCGGGCGAATCAACGGCATCGCCGTCGCGGGTAATGACTGAGGCATGCTTTGGGCTCACGAATAAAGGGCTGATTCAGTGAGAAAACGTTCTCGGGGTGGGAAAATTTAATGCGAGGCTCTCAGCAAGCACCTCAGCTTGAAATGTGGAGTCGTAGCACGCAACTTTTTGGCGAGAAGGATTACGCGGTGTGTCAGTTGAATCGTCTTCGCGAACAAGTTCGCTCCTACCGTGGGCGTAGTGTCTCTGCCGTTCGGGTAGGAGGCAACTTGTTGGCGAGAAGACTACGCGGTGTGTCAGTTGAATCGTCTCGCGAACAAGTTCGCTCCTACCGGGTGGCGCGGTGTCCAAACCGTTAGGGTGCTCGGTGGAATACCACCCCCGGTCGCTCCAGAGTGCGCGACCGCTGAGGAGATTTACGCTCCGCGCACGCCTCATCCATGTAAAAATGTCGACCAACATATCAAGGCCCAAAGTATCAGGAGGATTGCATGCGGTACGCGCACGATCACAAAGCCCAGACTCACGAACGCATTCTTCACGAAGCCTCGGCACGCTTTCGTCGCGACGGGATTGGTGCCACCGGGCTGCAGCCACTGATGAAAGCATTGGGGCTGACCCATGGCGGCTTTTACGCGCATTTCAAATCCAAGGATGACCTGGTCGAAAACGCGATGCGCTGCGCGGCGGACGAAGCCAACGAGCGCACCAGACAAGCCTTCGAAAAAGAGAATGGCCTGAGCGCCTTTATCGATATGTATTTATCCGAGGGACATCGCAATGCGCCCGAGAAAGGCTGCCCAATGCCGACCATGGCGTCGGAGCTCGGTCAGCGCGGCCAGGCCAGCCCGATCGCCGATGAGCTGATCGAGTCGCGTCTGGCGTTGCTGCAAGAAGCACTCGGCGGGCCTGATGCCGACGCGCAAAGCGTGGTAATGCTGTCCGCTCTGGTCGGCGCTTTGATGCTGTCGCGCAGCACTCAGGATCCGGCTCTTTCAGCGCGAATCCTGGACACCACACGTGACTTTCTGAAACAGCAGAACACCGAGTCCTGATCAGTTCTGCCAGCGCTTGAACAACACGCTGGCATTGACGCCACCGAAGCCAAAACCGTTCGACAAGGCGTATTCGATGGCCATGGTCCGCGCTGCGCCGTGGACAATATCGAGACCGGCTGCGGCTTCATCAGGATTGTCGAAATTCAGGGTAGCCGGAGCGATCTGATCGCGAATCGCCAACGCCGTGAAAATCGCCTCGATCCCACCCGCAGCGCCCAACAAATGCCCGGTCGCCGATTTAGTCGACGTCACTGCAATCGAGTGTTGATCGCCAAACAGTGCCTTGATGGCGGCCATCTCTCCTTTGTCACCGACCGGCGTGGAAGTGGCATGAGCATTCAGATGCTGGATGTGTTCTGGCTTGATCCCCGCCTGGCGAATGGCCGCGCCCATGGCCCGCTGAGCACCACTGCCGTCTTCCGGTCCAGCCGTCAGGTGATAAGCATCCGCGCTGGTGCCATAGCCCACCAGCTCTACAATCGGTTTAGCGCCCCGGGCCAAGGCGTGTTCCAGCGATTCAATCACCAGAATCCCGGCGCCCTCGCCCATCACAAAACCGTCGCGGTCACGATCAAAGGGTCGTGAGGCCCGCTCTGGCGTTTCATTGAAGCCACTGGACAAGGCCCGGGCTGCAGCGAAACCTCCCAGGCTGACCCGATCAATCGCTGCCTCTGCCCCACCGCAAATAGCAATGTCTGCTTCGCCACTGCGGATCATTCGCGCCGCATCGCCAATGGCTTGGACACCCGCAGCACACGCCGTCACCGGCGCGCCCAGCGGTCCTTTGAAACCATGCTGAATGGAAACATGACCCGCCGCCAGATTGACCAGAAACGAGGGGATCGTGAACGGAGACAAACGCCGCGGCCCGCGGCTGTCGGTGGTGCGCACCGCATCGGCAATCGCCCCGAAACCACCAATACCCGAGCCAATAATAGTCGCCGTACGCTCTTGGGCTTCTTCGCTATCGGCGACCCAGCCCGCCTGCGTAATCGCCTCTTTGGCAGCAGCGAGGGCAAACACGATGAAGCGATCCATCTTCTTTTGCTCTTTGGCGGGCACCGCGCTGTCGGCATCGAAACCGGCTTCTGGATCGTCAGCCATCAGCGGTACGCGACCACCCACCTTGCCCGGCAGATCGGCAACGACCTCTTCACTGAGCCGAACAATGCCGGAGCGCCCGTCCAGCAAACGCTGCCATACGACTTCGACGCCAGTGCCCAAAGGTGTAACCAACCCCATTCCCGTCACGACGATTCGTGGACCCTTCATAGTGATCTGTGCCTCGGTGTTCAAGATTTGACGCCTCTTGCGTGGGTGGTGCTCATTCTGAAATCCCCAATCGAATACCATATTTATATTACATACGTAATTTAAATCATTGTATGTCGATCAGCATTTGATGTGTCAAGAAGGCCAAAAGGATCAGGAGGACTGACGCTTGCCAGGTTTGGCAGAAGGCGGAAATAAAAGCGGGGATGACAGGAAGGCCGGTCATGGACCGGCCTGATCAGAAGGAATTAACGAAGGTTACTCGACCGCGAGTCTGTCCCGGTTCTTGTCCAGAAGGGCTTTGCCAATGCCTTTGACTTCAATCAACTCGTCCACCGAGGTGAACTCACCGTTGGCTTCGCGATAGGCAACGATGGCTTCAGCCTTGCCTTTGCCGATGCCCGACAGTTGCTTCTGCAGGGTTTCCGCTTCGGCAGTATTGATGTTGACCCTGGGTGTCATCTGCTCCTGCATGGCAGCTGGGGCCATGGGATTATTCTTTTCCGCAGGCATTGCCGGTGCAGCGGTTACAGCAACCGAAGCACTGGTTAAAAACGCGAATAACAACGAGGAAAGAAAAGCTTTACGCATGTGGAACACTCCGTAACATCATGATTGAGTGCGACATTCCTTGAGTCGCCACTCAAACCTAGTTCAGGGTCTTGAGGTGTCAATTGAGGCAAGGGTGTCAAGTTATTACCCTGACGAGCCGATAGAGATTACAGGGACACGGACACCGTTTTCTGGCAACACGAGGCTACAAACCACGCCGTGAAGGGACTGAAAAAACACTTTTTTACGATCATGAAAACGCTCCGACAAGGGCCGCTTAGCGTGGACTGGGAAAGCAAAAAGCCGTTCATCAACCGGGCGCATCACGAAGATGCCGATATACTGCCGCTGGCTGAGGCAGACAATGCGATGTGATCTACGTCCATGGCTAAAGTAAGGTGTGCAGCAGGGGCACCTATGACGATGCGATCGCAAATGACGACGCAATCAACTGTCAGGCCGAACACATCCAAGACTTCTTTTCAGGATAGATAGATGTTCAACGATAAGACCATTCTCATCACCGGTGGCACTGGGTCGTTCGGCAAGAAATACGTTCAGACTTTTTTGAGCCGTTACACGCCCAAGAAGTTGATCATTCTCTCTCATGATGAGATCAAGCAGTACGAAATGCAGCAGACCTTCAAAGCACCGTGCATGCACTATTTCATTGATTCTGTCATTCGTGCAGTACCGAAAAATGATGCCGGGTCCTGACTATGATTCCCTATGGTCGCCAGGATATTACCCAGGCCGATATCGATGCCGTAGTTAGCGTTCTGCAGTCCGACTTCCTCACTCAGGGACCTATGGTTCCGCAGTTTGAATCAACGATTACTGATTATTGTCATGCAGAGCATGCACTTGCAGTCAACAGTGCAACCTCTGCGTTGCATATAGCTTGTCTGGCGCTTGGTCTTGGAACAGGAGACTTGCTTTGGACCACGCCTATTACATTCGTGGCCTCGGCCAACTGTGGGCTGCACTGTGGTGCACAGGTTGATTTTGTCGATATCGATCCACGCACTTACAACCTGGATGTGAAGGCGCTGGAGGAAAAACTGCTGGCGGCTGAACTGACAGGCAAGCTACCCAAAGTCCTGGTTGCTGTGCATCTGTGCGGTCAACCCTGTGACATGGAGCGCATTCATGCGCTGTCAAAGCGCTACGGTTTTCGGGTCATCGAAGATGCGTCCCATGCCACTGGCGGCAAATACCAAAACAAGCCCATTGGAAATTGCCAATACAGCGATATCACGGTGTTCAGCTTTCACCCGGTGAAGATCATTACCACTGCGGAGGGAGGGGTGGTTACCACCAACGATTCGAAGCTGGCGCAAAGAATGAGATTACTACGTAGCCACGGGATTACTCGTGATCAGGCACAGATGACCCAAGAGTCGGACGGTCCGTGGTATTACCAGCAGGTCGATCTTGGATTCAATTATCGGATGTCGGAGTTACAGGCTGCGCTGGGTGTAAGCCAGATGAAGCGCCTGGACGAATACGTTGCTCGTCGACATCGTCTGGCAGAGCGTTATTGCGAGCTGATGACTGATTTGCCAATTACTCTCCCGTGGCAGCACCCAGAAGGCTATTCAGGCTTGCACCTGTTTATCATCCGCCTACAGCTTGAGAAACTGGCAACGACTCATCGTCAAGTATTCGAATCTCTGCGTGCTCAGGGTATTGGTGTAAACCTGCATTACATTCCTGTCTATAAGCAGCCCTACTTCGCAAAAATGGGCTTCTTGCCAGACGACTTTCCAGAAAGCCAGAAATACTATCGCGAAGCTATCAGTATTCCGATGTTCCAGACCCTGACCTTTGACCAGCAGGACGAGGTTGTCACCGCCTTGAGAAAGGCGCTTTACCCATGAAACTAGCAGTGATACCAGCTCGCGGTGGCAGCAAACGTATATCTCGCAAAAACCTCAAAATGTTCTGCGGCAAGCCAATGATTGCCTGGTCGATCGAGGCAGCCCTCAAGAGCGGCTGTTTTGATCAGATTGTCGTTTCTACAGATGATGCAGAGATTGCCGAAGTGGCGCGTGGATACGGGGCAACTACGCCATTCATGCGTCCGGAGGCACTGTCGGACGATTACACCGGCACTATTCCGATAGTCGCCCATGCTGTGCAATGGCATCTGGAGAGTGGCGTCGCGGTAACGCACGTGTGCTGTATCTACGCGACAGCGCCTTTCATGACCGCGGAGGATCTTCAGGCAGGTCTGAATGTGCTGGAAGAGACCGGCAGTGACTATGCATTCTCGGTCACCAGTTATCCCTTCCCGATCCAGCGTGCGATACGCCTGGACGAAGCTGACCGCGTGAGTATGTTTAACCCGGAACATTTCAATACCCGCTCTCAAGACCTTGAAGAGACCTATCACGATGCTGGCCAATTCTATTGGGGCAAGGCGAGTGCCTGGCTTGAAGGCAAGATGGTCTTCAGTCAGGACTCGGCTGCGGTAAAACTGGCAAGACACCGCGTGCAAGACATCGATACCCTTGAGGACTGGGTGCGTGCGGAATGGATGTTCAAGGTGATGAATGCCGTGGATACGGCAAAGTGAAGCCGATGAGGGTCATGTTCAGGGTCGATGCCTCCCTTGAAATGGGCAGCGGCCATGTGATGCGCTGTCTGACATTGGCTAATGCCCTCAAGGAAAGAGGCTCCGTTTGTGAGTTTCTATGCCGAGAGCATCCTGGAAACCTGATTGGGTTTATTCGGGATCAAGGGTTTCCTGTCTTTAACCTGGGAGCGCCTTGCTCTGAAGTATCGGCTCATCCCGGCGCCCAGTATCTGCAATGGTTGGGGGCCACTCAGGAGAGTGATGCGTCGGCGTGCAAGAGCGCTCTTGGGGATAACCCATATGACTGGATAATCGTTGATCATTACGGGATCGATTATCGCTGGCAGTCGTTTCTTGAATCTCACTATTCAAGATTGGCCGTCATCGACGATCTGGCCACTCGCAACCACTGCTGCGATGTGCTGCTGGACCAGACCTACGGACGTCCCGAGTCTGACTATCAGGCACTGGTGCCCGAAGAATGCAAAATACTGACCGGCAGTGAATACGCCCTGCTTCGCCCTGACTTTTCAAGGCTGCGGGAAATGTCACTTGAGCGGCGTAAAAACAGCGGACTGAAACGTATCCTGATCAGTCTCGGTGGAGTCGACAGCAACAATGTCACGGAGCGGGTTCTAGATAGCTTTTGCGAAAGCCCGCTCCCCAAGGATTCTGAAATCGTTGTCGTGATGGGGACGACTGCGCCGTGGCTGGATGCTGTTCGCCAGCGGGCAGCGCGCATGCCCTGGAGAACCAGTGTCCTTGAGAACGTTTCGGAGATGGCCAGCCAGATGTGCGCTGCCGATCTGGCCATAGGCGCTGCTGGATCTACGTCTTGGGAACGATGCTGTCTTGGCCTGCCTACGCTGATGCTGATATTGGCCGATAACCAACGATATGCCGCCTCGTTGCTGTCGTCTGCGGGCGCAGCTCACCTGCTGTCGTCCGAGGAGCCACTTGGCGATCAATTATCGCAGTGCATTGAACGTGCACTTAGTGATCCTGGCTTTCTGAATAACATGACCACCGCCGCTTCGGGCATTACTGACGGTGCAGGTGCGAGCAAGGTCAGCAGTATTCTGGAGCGACTAACGGGTGTGGAGATAGCGCAGTGAGCAGCCTGGGGATGTTGAGAGCGATTCGTCAGGATGAACTCGAACGCGTACTGACGTGGCGTAACGCTGAAAGCGTTCGGCGTAACATGTATTCAAGACACGTGATTTCTACCGCTGAACACCTGAAGTGGTGGAGCTCGCTTCAGGGGCAATCGGATCGACGTTATTTCATGTATGAGTGCTCGGGCGCTCCATTGGGCGTGGTGGGATTTAGCGATCTTGGAAGGGTTGATGCCGTTGGCACATGGGCGTTTTATGCCGATCCAGAAGCGCCGAAAGGAACGGGCAGCAAAATGGAATTCATGGCATTGGATATGGCGTTTGGCGAGCTCGCCCTGAACAAGCTCCGATGCGAAGTCCTGGAATTCAATACTGCCGTGCTCAAGCTACATCAGAAATTTGGATTCAGGATTGAAGATGTCCCGCCTAAGCAGCATCTGTACGAGGGTGAGCAAGTGGGCATCGTCCAGTTCGGTTTGTCGTCAGCGGAGTGGCAGGAAAAGCGTCCGGTTATTCTGGAGAAGTTGGTCAAGGTGTTTGGGGAGAAGTCATGAGTCCATCGATATCCATAGCAGGCCGTACCATTGGTGTGGAGTCTTCTCCCTATATCATTGCCGAGCTTTCCGCCAATCATAATGGCAAGCTGGAAACCGCTCTCAAAATCATTGAAGCCGCCAAGCTGGCGGGTGCTGATGCCGTCAAGTTACAGACCTATACAGCAGATACCATTACCCTGAATAGCGATGCTGATGAGTTTAAAATTCACGGTGGGTTGTGGGACGGTGAGACGCTTCATGGGCTGTATCTTCGAGCACAGATGCCATGGGAGTGGCACGCGCCGCTGTTTGAGCATGCCCGCCAAGTGGGCATTACTCTATTCAGCTCGCCATTCGATTCAACGGCTGTCGACCTGCTTGAAGATCTCGGCGCGCCCGCTTACAAGATCGCTTCATTTGAAGCTGTAGATCTGCCGCTGATCAAATACGTCGCCAGCACCGGTAAACCCATGATCATCTCCACCGGGATGGCCGATGAGCAAGAGATCGCCGAAGCGATTGAAGCTGCGCGTGCTGGCGGCTGCAAAGAACTCGCCATTCTGCACTGTGTCAGTGGTTATCCTGCGCCTGCAGAAGACTATAACCTGCGTACCCTCCCCGACATGATGAAGCGCTTCGGGCTGGTGACGGGGCTTTCGGACCATACCCTCGATAACACCACTGCCATTACCAGTGTTGCCTTGGGCGCATCCATCATCGAGAAGCACTTCACCCTTGACCGCAGTGGTGGTGGGCCGGACGATAGTTTCTCCCTGGAGCCTCATGAGCTGATGGCGTTGTGTCGGGACAGTAAGACGGCCTGGGCCGCGTTAGGTCGTGTGGACTATGGTCGTAAAGCCAGCGAGCAAGGGAACGTCAAGTTTCGTCGTTCGCTGTATTTCGTGAAGGATCTCAAGGCTGGTGAGATTATCAGTGCGGATGCTGTGCGTAGCGTAAGGCCTGGCTTCGGGATGGCACCGAAGTATCTGGATCAGGTCATTGGCTCTGTCGCTGCTGCGGATATTGCCATGAATACCCCGGTGCGAAATCAGGATGTGAAGTTCAAAAGTAATCGTTTCTCGAACGTCGACATTAATAAGCAGTAGAAACGATGATCTATTCGAGGCGTTGAAAGCAAGAGCGCTAATAGACCGCAGCCTTTCACAAGCGCGATCCTTACCGCTCCTAAGAGGGCATCATTGATCCGCTATTTTTTCCTGACTTTCCAAATACATCCAGTCGACGATTTCGCCCTCTGGCGAATAACCGGCAACCATTTCACGCAGCATTTTCCTCACTTGTGGATAATCGTCTAACGACACAGCGTCCATTAGCAATTCGAGCTTCTCCTTGAGAACGTCCCAAGAGAGAAAGTCTTCGTGAGCACTCATGATCATCGGATGGCGGGTTGGGACTACGTTATCGCCGATCAGCAACTCTTCATAAAGTTTTTCACCTGGACGCAACCCCGTGAACTGTATAGCGATGTCCCCGTGGGGATTACGTTCAGAGCGGACGCTCAATCCTGACAAGTGAATCATTCGCTCAGCCAGTTCAGTGATCTTGACCGGAACACCCATATCAAGCACAAACACGTCTCCGCCCTGCCCCATTGAGCCGGCCTGAATAACTAATTGAGCAGCCTCGGGAATGGTCATGAAATAGCGAGTGATATTTGGATGAGTAACGGTTAAAGGACCACCGCTCTTGATCTGTTTGTGAAACAGAGGAATCACAGACCCGGAAGAACCCAGCACATTGCCGAAACGTACCATGGTAAATCGCGTTTTGTTTACCCGAGAGACATTACTGCTGCCTCGAAACAACACAGGCGCGAGCTCGCGACTGAGTGCCTGCAGTACCATTTCGGCGAGCCGCTTGGTACTACCCATGACATTGGTCGGCCGAACAGCCTTGTCGGTGGAAATCAGAACGAAGTTGGCTACACCTACCTGCAAAGCAGCTTGGGCGGTGTACAGAGTACCCATGACATTGTTAAGCACACCTTCGGCGCTATTGTGCTCAACCATCGGCACATGTTTATAGGCGGCAGCATGATAGACCGTATCAACATTCCAGGTACGCATGACGTCGACCATCTTTTCGAAGTAACGTACCGAGCCAAGGATCGGCAGTACCTCAACCGTCAGCGCGCCGCGCTGAACCTGCTGCTCGAGCTCACCGAATATGCTGTAGAGGTTGAACTCGCTGTGCTCGAATAACAGCAATCTGGCGGGCTTCAGCATCAGGATCTGCCGACACAACTCGGAGCCTATTGAACCGCCCGCACCTGTCACCATCACGGTTTTCCCAGTGATGCAGTGCTCAAGTAGATCGTCCTGGGCAGGGACAGAATCCCTACCCAACAAGTCAGCAATGTCAACTTCCTGAATATCGTCAACCTTGACTCGGCCGCTGGCGAGATCCATGAAGCCGGGAACACTACGCACATGCAACGGGTAGCCTTCCAGATAGCCCAGTATTTCCCGACGACGCCCACGCGTTGCCGAAGGCACAGCAAGCAGAATTTCATCTGCACCCGTGGCATCGATCATCTGCTGGATATGTTTAGGCTTGTATACCGGCAACCCGGCGATGATACGTTTACTGAGATTGTCGTCATCGTCGATAAACGCCACAGGACGCATCAACCGTCCCATTCGCAACGCTGCGACCAGTTGATTGCCAGCAGCGCCAGCACCATAGATCGCGACTTTAGGCAGGCCGTCACTACGTGCGGCAAATGGTACGTGCAGGTTCCCCATGAACCAGTCGCCCAGGAAATAGTGGCGCATCATCAAGCGTAAGCCACCGATCATGACGAGACTAAGCCACCAGTAGTTGAAAACTATTGATCGAGGAACGACCACCTTGTGGTCGCTATACCAATAGACGAACAGCGCCAGCACAAGCGCAGAAAGGCTGACTGCCTTGCCAATGGTGATCAGCGCATCATTGCCAAAAAAACGCATGACCGCGCGGTACATGCCAAAACGGATAAAAATGGGAATGGTTAAAATGGGCGCAGTGGCAAACAGCCAGAGGTGATTCGAGATAGGTGCGTAAGCTGCGTCGAAACCCAGGCGCACAACGAAGGCAAGAGCCAACGCGACCCAGATCAGCACGATGTCGGCGCCAACCTGCACAATTCGCTTGTTCTTGCGCGAAAGACCGAGCATTCGCGAACGTAACGTCATCATCATCCCTCTGCTTCCAACAGACTCCGTGCCGCATTGTACGATTTCAACAGACACAGAGTTGATGAAAAAACCGCCATGTAGCAATTTTATTACAAAGCATACGCCAACTTATTCAGCGGCTCCGGCTGAAAACTTGAATGCCAGAAAGACCAGGGGAGCATAAGCAAGGATCAATGCAGTCGTACCCTCCATCCCCCATACCCCGACGGCCATGGCCAGAGGCAGCAACCAGACGATATTTATCACCGCTACTGCGAGGGTCACGGGTAGGTGCCGTCCAAACCGGCGCGTCGCAAATTGATACGCGTGCGAGCGATGAGCCTCGTACACCTTTTCACCCCTTATCAAGCGATGAATCAGTGTCACTGTCGCATCAACAATGAATACACCCAGCAGGATCAACCAGCACCAAAGCAGGGACGGTTCGGCCCAAGCGGCTTGCAGTGAAAGCATGGCCAGAATAATGCCGAGGAAACCGCTTCCCGCATCCCCCATGAAAATCCGTGCCGGAGGAAAGTTCCAGAACAGGAAACCGGCCACGGCAGCAGCCAGTAGCAATGGCAGGGCAATCATCTCCGCATGTCCGGCCATCGAATAGATCACGCAAGCACCCAGGCAAGCGCAGATGGCTTCAACGCTGGCGATACCATCGATTCCATCCATGAAGTTGTAAAGATTGAGTACCCAGACCAGATAGAAAGCCGCTAAAACTGCGCCAATCCACCCTAGATTAAACTCATGACCGAACATCAACAGTGGCGGAAGGCCGCCCATCCAGTAAAGGCCCCAGGCGGCTGAAGTGAAATGACCCAGCAAACGCCAGCGAGCAGCGATATGCCCGTGATCGTCCATGAAGCCGATGATTGCGATAAGGCCACCAGCGCCAGCCAAACCAATCACTGAGCGGGAGTCGGCAAGATCACTCAGGCCAAGCGCAGCAAGTACCACCAGAAACGCCAGCACGATGGCGACGCCGCCGCCTCGGGGGGTTGGGATCGCGTGGGAACTGCGAGCATTGGGAATGTCGATGATACTTTTTGCCAACGCGTACCGGCGCAAGCCAGCAGTCATCAATAACGACGCCAGCAGTACCAGCGGAACAAGCCACCATTGAGTCATTTCTTTGCGTGTTCCTGTGCATGCTTCTGGAAGGGACGGGCAGCCATAGACAAAGCCTCGTCAACACTTACCACGGGCGTCCAGCCTAATAACGTGCGGTTTTTTTCAATATCGACCTGTAAAGACCCGCAAAGTCGTTGGGACAGCGACCGCCTTCCCAACAGGGTCGCGGCCCATACAAGCAACACAGACGGAACCGGCAGCAAACGCGCACTTTTTCCCAAAGCACGAGCCATGCGTTTCAACAACATGGTTGTCGACAGGTCTTCGCCGTCACTGACCAGAAACGTCTGGTTGGCAGCGGCAGGATGCGTCATGCAGGTAAGGATCAGATCGATCAGGTTATCCAGCGCTACAAGGCTGCGCCGGTTGTCGATTGCGCCGAAAGGAAGCGGTACCCCCTTGTGCAGCCAACGCATCATCGACAGGAAGTTCGCCTTGACCCCAGGGCCATAGACCAGAACAGGGCGAATGATCACCACCTCCAGACCCACTTGCTCGGCCAGAGCGCGCAGCCCCTGCTCCGCTTCCATCTTGGAAATACCATACGGGTCGGCGGGAGCTGGAGTGTCGTCTGCTCGATAACATTCGCCTGGCGCAGTGCCCTCGCCATTGACCTTGATGGAACTGATGAAGATGAAGCGCCGAACGCCTGCTGCCGCAGCCTGACGAGCCAGGTTAAGGGTACCTTCGACATTGACAACGCGAAAAGCTGCCAGCGGATCGGCTTCGGTGTCATTCATCACGTGCACGCGCGCGGCCGAATGGATCACCACTTGCACGTCCTTGAGACAGTCTCTCCAGTCGGTCTTGCCATCCAGGCCTGAGATGTACTCAAGGGAGGCCCGCGGGTCGAGCGCTGCAGAGGAGTCACGTACAGCGGCTACGACTTTGTCGCCGCGCTTGAGGAGGTTGTTCAGCAATGCATTACCAACAAAACCGGTGGCGCCGGTCAATAAAACTGCAGTACTCATTGCGGGCTTGCCTTGCGAAGGGTTGCATCACGAAATAGGGATTCCAGGCGCATCAAAAGATTGCCCTTGGCATAGTGCTGCTCGTAATAGTGGCGGCCCGCCTGCCCCATATCGTCGCGACGATCCTTCGATGCATCGGCCAGCGAGCGAGTAATGGCAGCCAGCCCCTGTGCATCTCCGGAGTCACAGGCAAAGCCTGCACCTGACTCCTTTATCACTCGCGCCGCTTCACCATTGATCATGCCGAGCAGAGGTCTACCGGAAGCCAGATAGGCCTGGACTTTTCCCGGAATGGTTTTTTCGAACACATCATTGGTTTTCAGGGAAACCAACAAGGCATCGGCCTGTGCGAACAAGCCCGGCATCGCCTCTAGCGGATGTCGCCCCAGCAAGTGCACATTATCCAACTGACGAGACGCGACTTGCTCAGCAATCCATTCGCTCATTCGCCCATCACCAACGATTACCCACCGCACGGATACACTTCCACGCAGCGACTCGGCGGCATTCAGTACCGCAGGAAAGTCCTGAGCGTCGCCCAGGTTTCCGGCGAAAACAACAGTGAAAGCCTGCGAATCCGGCTTAATCAGATCGCAAGCCGGTGGTGTAGAAGACGAGAAATCGTCTTCAGCCCAACTGGGGAAGTAGACCAGACGCTCGTCATTGATAGGTCGGGTGCAATAGCGTCGAACGTTCTCGATAAATCCGTGAGACTGCAGCAGCAAGTAATCCGTACGGTTGTAAATCCAGGACACAACCTTGCCGACAAGCCCCAGGAGCATTGGCTGCTTGAGCACGCCAACCGCACGCAATGTCTCAGGCCACAAGTCCAGTACCCAGACAAAGACAGGTGCACGCTTTAGCCGCCCGATCACCAGTGCAGGAATGGCAGTCATGATGGGTGATACGGCATAGACGAAGACAGTATCGAATTCGCGCTTACGAAGCTTGAACGCGCCGAGAGTCGAGGCGCTGACAAAGAACGAAAGATAATTCAGCGCCAGGCTGATACTGCGTTTACCCCTCGGGATCAGCGGTACCCTCACCACTTCAGCGCCACAGTAGGCGCTGAATGCTTCAGGGTTTTCGCGAAACTGCTCGAATACGGTTCCTTCAGGATAATTGGGCAACCCGGTCAGTACGGTAACCTGATGGCCTTTTTCCGAAAGATCGCGAACCAGGTCATTGATCCGCATGTTCTCCGGCCAGAAATACTGCGTAACGACCAGAACTCTCAAACTGCTTTCACACATGCTTACTACTCGAATCAGTATTGCTTCCAGACGACGCGATTCACGTAGTCGGTGTAGCTATGCAGTATACGCACGACCTTGTCCGAAACGTTGGGCATGCTGTAGTCAGCGACCAGACGCAAGCTACGTGCGTCGCCTCGGCCCTGGCTTTCAAGAACACAAAGCCCTTGCAGCACACGCTCGGTTTCCAGTCCGACCATCATCACCGCCGCCTCCTCCATACCTTCAGGACGCTCGTGCGCCTCGCGGATATTCAGTGCAGGAAAGTTCAGGATGGAGGACTCTTCGCTGATGGTGCCACTGTCGGACAGTACGGCTTTGGACTCCAGCTGGAGCTTGTTGTAGTCCTTGAACCCTAAAGGTTTCAACAGACGTACATTGGCGTGAAACTGGACGCCCATGGCGTCAAAACGCTTCTGTGTCCGAGGATGCGTCGACACAATAACCGGCAGTCCAAACTGCTCAGCTACCGTGTTGAGCACATCAGCCAGCTTGAGGAAGTTTTTGTCCGAGTCGATGTTCTCTTCCCGGTGCGCACTGACCACGAAGAACTTTCCAGGCTCAAGGCCGAGACGCGTCAGGACATCAGAGTTGTCGATCCCCTCACGGTAGTAACCCAGTACTTCAAACATCGGGCTACCGGTTTTGATCACCCTATCGGCAGGAAGCCCTTCGCGCAGAAGGTAGTCACGGGCGATGGTGCTATAGGTAAGGTTGATATCAGCCGTGTGATCGACGATACGACGATTGATTTCCTCAGGCACACGCATATCGAAACAGCGGTTGCCGGCTTCCATATGGAAGGTCGGGATCTTGCGGCGCTTGGCGGGCAATACAGCCATGCAACTATTCGTATCCCCCAACACAAGGAGAGCCTCGGGTTCGATTTCAGCCAGTACGCGATCAACCGAAATAATCACATTACCAATGGTTTCTGCACCACTGGCGCCCGCGGCATTGAGGAAGTGATCAGGCTTGCGTATGCCGAGGTCCTGAAAAAATATCTCGTTAAGTTCGTAGTCATAGTTCTGGCCGGTATGCACCAGAATGTGATCGCAGTGCTCATCCAGGGCCGCCATCACGCGCGACAAACGAATAATCTCTGGTCGTGTGCCTACGACGGTTACAATTTTCAGCTTTTTCATTTCAATATCCTGTCAACAGCGGCTCAGGCTTCGGTACCGACGGGGCGGGCAAAAGTGTCCGGATGCTCGCGATCAAAAATTTCGTTGGCCCAGAGCATCACAATCATTTCGCCATCGCCGACATTAGTGATGTCGTGCGTCCAGCCAGGTACGGTTTCAACGATCTGTGGTTGCTCACCTGTAGTAAACAGCTCATAGAACTCGCCAGACATAATGTGACGGAAACGAAAACAGGCATTGCCTTTGATGACCAGAAACTTTTCAGTTTTCGAATGGTGATAGTGCCCGCCGCGAGTAATGCCGGGGTGCGCCGTAAAATAGGAGAACTGGCCGGAATCGCGGGTCTTGAGCATCTCCACGAAAACGCCACGTGGGTCAGCGTGGCGCGGGACCTCATAGGTAAATCGCTCGGGAGGCAAATAGCTGAGATAGGTCGAGTACAGCGCCCGAACCAATCCGGTGCCTACCGGCTCTGTGACCATAGACTGGCGACTGTCGCGAAAGGCATGCAATTGCTGAGAGAGATCGCCGACGCTGATCGAATATTCAGGTTCGACACTGACAAAAGGCTCGTCTACGGACGTACCGTCCATGATCGCCATGAACCTGCTAACAACGTCATCAATGTAAACCAGAGATATCAACGCAGACGGATCATTGATGGTAATCGGCAGATCGCGAGCAATGTTGTGGCAAAACGTCGCGACAGCTGAGTTGTAATTCGGACGCGCCCATTTACCAAACACATTGGGCAAGCGGAACAGGAACACCGGCACCTGATGTGTTTCATGCAATGCCAGAAGTGCCTCTTCAGCACCCCGTTTGCTGCTGCCATACGGGTTTTCCTGTCCGGCCTGAATCGACGAGGTGTACAAAACAGGCACAGGTCTGCCACAAGCCGCAACAGCATTACACAACGCCGTGGTCAGGTCGGTATTACCGGTACGAAACTCTTGAGGATCCTGAGGGCGATTGACGCCTGCCAGATGAAATACAAAGTCAGCCTGTGCCACGAGCTCCGGAAGGCTGTCCATACTGTCTGCACGGGTATAGCTGAGCACTTCCACGTCGGTGCGCTCACCGAGACGGGCAACGAGATTCTGGCCGACAAATCCATTGGCGCCGGTAATCAGGACTTTCATCCTTACTCCTCCGGGATGGCGTTTTCGCCACGCTGGATAGCCTGCATGAAGTCCAGCTTCAGCAACAATCGCTGCATACCTTCAACATCCAGACGCTCGGTATTGTGTGAGTTGTAGTCTTCAGTGGATGAAATTCTGGTTTCACCCTGCTCTACAAACTTGGCGTAGTTCAGGTCACGTAGATCCGGCGGAATACGGTAGTACTCACCCATGTCTTCAGCACACGCCATTTCTTCGCGGCTCAACAAAGCTTCATACAGTTTTTCACCATGCCGGGTGCCGATCACCTGGATTGGGTGGTCGGGTTTACCCACCAGACTGGTCAGCGCCTTAGCCAATGTTTCGACAGTAGCTGCAGGAGCTTTCTGCACAAACAGATCGCCGTTGTTTCCGTGTTCAAAAGCATACAGAACCAGGTCCACAGCATCCGAAAGCGTCATCATGAAACGCGTCATGTTGGGATCAGTGAGCGTCAGCTCTTTGCCTGCACGAATCTGCTCGATAAACAGCGGAATCACCGAGCCACGTGACGCCATGACGTTGCCGTAACGCGTACCGCAGATCACCGTCTTGGTATCGTCGACATTACGAGACTTCGCAACCATGACCTTTTCCATCATTGCCTTGGAAATCCCCATGGCGTTGATTGGATACACCGCTTTGTCGGTGCTCAGACAAACGACACGGCGAACCTCATTCTGAATGGCGGCTTCCAACAGGTTTTCGGTACCAATGACGTTGGTCTTGACCGCCTCCATGGGATGGAATTCGCATGACGGAACCTGCTTGAGCGCAGCGGCATGGAAAATGTAATCAACCCCACGCGTAGCGTTAAGAACACTTTGGTAATCACGCACGTCACCAATGTAGAACTTGAGCTTGCTGCTGGCGTACAGCTTGCGCATGTCGTCCTGCTTTTTCTCATCACGGCTGAAGATCCGGATTTCAGCGATGTCTGTGTCGAGAAAACGCTTTAGGACAGCATTGCCGAAAGAGCCGGTGCCGCCTGAGATGAGAAGTTTTTTTCCGCTAAACATAATGTTTCCTGAAAATAAGGTCGGCGATCCAGCTACTGGCGGGACGTTATCGCTGAAAAAACCTGATCGTCTTTCTGCTGGGCACTGGGGTAGCTGATCAATACAGCCCGATAGGTGCCCTTGAAGACAAAAAAACTACCAGCAGCAACGCCCACAACTCCACACGCAGCGACCACCTTGTGCATGTCCTCCAGCGACCCACCGCCGCCAAGGATCGTAATTGGAATGCTGACTGCCTCACGAAGCTGAGTCGCCAAGGCGATGTCATACCCCTTCATCTTACCGTCGTTGTCGATGGAGTTAATGACGATCTCGCCCGCACCTGCGGCTTCCATTTCTCGGGCAACGTCCAGCACGGAGCGCTTCGTGTTGCGAGTTCCGTTATGCGTCCAGACGTCTTGCTGTCGGCTCAGCATTCGCTGCTTGTGATCGAGTACCACTACCACACTTTGACTGCCGACCTCCGCCGAGATACGCGTCACCAGAGACGGGTCTTCCAGCGCAGCAGCACTGATCGCAACCTTCTCAACACCTAGAGCAATGATGGCCCTGGCCTGCTCGGGAGTCCGGACGCCGCCGCCGTAACAAAGCGGCATTCGGCATTCGGCCGCCAGGTTGGCAATCCTTTTGTAGTCAGGTTCCCGGTTGTTAACCGTCGCATCAATGTCAATAACGATGAGCTCGTCGGCTTCTTTCTCGTTAAAAATCTTCACGGCATTGATAGGGTCGCCAACGTACTTGGGTTCCTTGAATCGAACCGTTTTCACGAGCCCGCCGTCCTGGATTAACAGGCAGGGAATGATTCTAGGTCTAAGCATTTCAGAGTTCCGCGAAATTTTTCAAAAGGCCCACACCAAAGTGGTGGCTCTTTTCGGGGTGAAATTGAACACCGTAGACATTGTCTAGAGAGACCGCACAGCTGAAATCCAGGCCGTAGTTCGACGAGGCACCCGCATGCGCACTCTGCTGGCACTCGAAGTAGAAGGAGTGCAGGAAGTAAAAGCGTGCTTCGTCTTCAAACCCTTTGAACAGCGGGTTCTCGTTGACTGAAGATACGTCGTTCCAGCCCATGTGTGGCAAAGCGATAGTCTCCAGCCCCGCGACTGACCTGAACGAACGCACACGACCGGGGACCCACCCCAAGCCGGACAAGCGCCCTTCATCGCTGGAGTTGGCAAGCATCTGCATACCCACGCAAATCCCGAGTACGGGCACCTTATCCTGCAACACCAACTGATCAAGAATCGGACGCATACCAGAAGCGTCCAGTCGCTCCATAGCATGATCGAACGCGCCAACGCCTGGCAGGATGAGCTTCTGTGCACCAGCCAATGCTTGCGCCGTATTCGCAACCTGTACGGGAATATGCAGCCGTTTGTAAACATTCACGAAAGCTTGAATATTTCCCAAGCCGTAATCAATTATCGTAATCATCTGAACAATCTTCTTTCCAGACCCAGCGCACTCATCACCCGAGCACCAATGCCAATCAGGAATCGCTTGTTCTTATAGTCAAGGCACGTCTTGTTCTGCCCGTTGAAAATCGACTGCAACTCATCGACCGTCAAATCGAGCTTATTCGCGACGTACTCGAACTCCGATGACAGGAACTGCTCATCCAGCTCAGGCCTGGAAATCCGTTCAAGCGCAGCTTCCCTCGTCATCTGGCCGGTCATGATCAGGCTTGAGAAATGCGCACGGCGCTTCTCGAAACCAAATTTCTTTGGCATCCAGTAATCTTCATAGAACCGGGTGAAGCGGGATTCATGGTGTTTGTGCTGGAATCGTTTCCAGCCAAACAGTCGCTCAAGCGTATTCTCCGCATCCTGCTTGATGTACGGGACCAGGTTGAGAGGCTTTACGACTTCCATGCCCAATATGTAGCGGTAATAAAGCTTGTAGACAAGGATATCCACTATAGGAAATGTCTTGAGCGGGCGCTTGCCAAATCGGGAGTGAATGTCCTTGAGCAGCCGCTTGTCGATCCCGGGGTATCCCCCCCACTCTTCGGGCTCACGGCAGCATTCCGTGGAGAAATTCCCCCCGGTGAGCACGTATTTGATCTTGTGCGCCTTGGCAAATTTGTAGAGCCCCGAAAAAAAGGCAGTATCTTGTGGGAGATCCTGATCTGAAACCTGCGCCTTGAGAAAGGCCACTTGCAGGTCCTTCATCTCTTCCCAGTTGATAACTTCTGTGTAGAGATCGAGACCCAGGCCATCCACCAGTTTCTCGATATTGCCGACGGCCTGATCGGTATTCCAGCCTGCATCGACGTGAAACAGCAAGGGCCTCAGGCCCATTTTCTCTTTGGCCAGATAGCTGACATAGGAGCTATCGAGCCCACCGCTCAAGCCGATAATGCAATCAAAGTCACGGCCCTGACCGTCTTTCTTTATCTTTTCGGCGAGCTTCATCAGCTCAGCCTCACCCCGGGAATCCGTGTGCCAATTTGGGCGGATCACCGCGTCAAAGTTTTGGCAGTATTCGCATACCCCTTCTGCATCAAAGCGAATATGCGGATCGCTGCTGTCCATTATGCACCGAGAACACATGCGGTAGCTGTTTGTGTTCATATTCGCCCCAACTGAAAAACGTCAATTTTATTGAGTGATTTTTTTTTCGCAAGCCAAACTTTCTAATTTGTCTTTAATAGTAGATGTCAAGATGTTGTACTGTTCGTTTTTCTGATTAAGGGGATGCACAACGGCGGATATGCCGACTGCGGCATACTCCCCAACCAGCGTCGACGGGTAGGAAATGACAAAGTCTACTGAAGGAAAAATACTTTTATCCTCAACTATACGCCAATCTTGCTCTCTCACTTGATCACTACAAGGATTAGCCGGGTGAGGCTTGTAATAAAACCCAACATCGAAACAAGCTGTAACAGCTTTATAGATATTTATATGCAACTCCTCGCAAAAGGGATGCCCAACAAATAAAACATTAACTTTTCGCGCTCCGTCAACTTGGACAATGTCAATGAGAGGCTGATATAACTTAATACACTTATCCTTTAATGGACTAAGGGGTGACAAAATACTGCTCTTGAAGATATTTCTGGCGTCGTTATCGAATACATATAGCTGCGTGACGCTCCTGAGCTTGCTTGCCAGTTTAAAGGGGAGCTCTTGGCTGATGTCACCTCCGTCCAGCGAGGCAAGCAAACCATGCTGCAAAACCACAAGACCACACACGGACTCAATGCCCGTTGAAACCTTATTCCGGCTTGACATTACGCCATCAGCCAGCAATGCCCAGCGATCATAGTGATCTGCGGTGTAAAGCCTACGAGCACGCAGCTTTTCCAAAGCCAGACGAACAGCAAACCATCGATAAGCCGTGTATCCCTGGAGCGACCAGTCGGTTGTACGCGACCTGACGCTGAGCTTCCGTACTGATTTTGTCGACAGTAGTAAAGCGGTCAAAAGATCCTTAGGCGTAAGTAAAGAGAGGAAGCTGAACGATTTCTTACCCTCCAGCCTCGCTGGAACCCAAGGAAAAGTAATCCAGCAAAGCTCCTTGCCGACGGATTTTGGATTAATCAGATCCATTGCCCGGGAAGAAAACCCCAGCGCAAACTCTTGGCCTACATCCAGATGAACAGCGTCAGCTTTGCGTAGCATTAAGCTAAAACGAAACCATTCAAGGCAAAAAAACAGCCAAGCGCCTCCCTTGCCCCAGAAAAACCTGAAACCACTGACACAATGACGGAGCAACGCCTTTTTTGCGGAAAATCTCAGAAGCCTACTAGGGCGAGGCGCGTAGCCAAACTCACAAGGCTTTACACCGCACAGCGTATACAAGTTGATATCAACAGCGATTTCATTTTGGGTCGCCAGCAGATACTCAGCCATGTAACGCAGCTGTAATTTACTCACCATCAGTTGGGCCCCTTTCATCGTTTAAATTCACAGCATAAAGCATCCTCAAAACGCCCTGATTCGCTTCTGCAATTTGTGATAAGCGAATGTTTTCCATGCAAGGACCACAAGGAAAGCACTGGTCATTGCCCATGCCACAGACACGGCCCCCCAGTCTGCGGCGAAATAAGCGACTCCAATGAACACCAGAAGTCCAAACACCTGCGCGTACAAGATTTGTTTATCCTCTCCATACGCGTAGAGCCCAAGGTGGGGCACCATGCTCAGCCCATAGAGGGACGTAGCGCCTAGCAGCCAATACAACAATGCGATGTTTTCCTGATACACGGGCTGGTTAAGCCACTGCACAATCCAGAAGCTAGACAGCCAGCAGCAAAAGGACAGCACCACTACCACCAAGCCCACATTGACTGCTAACTCTCGCATGACCTTTTCGAACAATACGCCCTGCTTTTGCTTGGCGGCCTGAACGAGTTTTGGGAAAAAAAACACCACAACACCAGCATCCAGGAAAGAAAGTATGGCGGTAGCCATACCGATGTACAAAACATACGCACCTAATACGTGCAAGCTCGCAACATGCTCGACCCAGTATCGATCAAAGGTATAAATACCTCGCACGGCCAGGCTTGCAACCAGAAGGGGTAATGCGGCAACTACACCCCGACGAATCCATGCCCAGTCAATTGGCAACCGAAGTTCACTTTTGTCCATATGGGAAAAACTGTAGAGCGCTACCCCACAGGCGACCAGACATCCCAAGACCCAGGCAGCCAATGTAACCTCAAGTGTTCGCGCTTCCTGACTCCCCCACATGAGCAACACGACAACGAGACACCAGAGGCCACTGCGCAGGAATAGCACTACACTCGCCAGCAGTTGCTGAGAGGTTGCCACCAGTATTCGATTAGCCTCTTGCGCTATGTGCTCCAGTAGCAGAAGTAGCAAAAACCAGGAAAAAAAAGCCCAGGGAAGCCATCCCCTCCAGAACACACCAACCAAGACAGGTAAAAACAACATATACAGCAGCACATACAGTACAGCCTGATCTCTGATCAGACGCAGCCAGGCACTGCGCTCAGAACCGATGAGCTCACGATTGGCAAAATTGTAGAACTCACACCCCAGCACATAAATACCGTAGCCGATCCCCGCAGAGAGAAGACCGTACAGCCCTACCGCGTCGGCCGCCAAGAATTTGGCGAGGAAAAATATGAGCAAAAATTTGCTCAACAAAGTCAGCCCACGTAGTCCCACATTGATTAAACGGTACATCCGGCTCTCATCTCTCGCTCATGGCTTAGGTAAGGGCGTAAACGCCTTTGCCTTAACAGGGTACCCACCTGGACACTGTGGTGACTCTTTATCATCTAGGCCGATCAACAGCGGTAGGCACGACCCTAACAAACATGAAGCGCTGCCCCAGCAACAAGGCACCATAAAATACAAAATTAAACAGAGCTATCCACTGCAACATGCTCCCTCTGAACATGCTTAAAAACAGGAGCAATTCCGAAACAAATATGAACAACACAATCGGCCCTGCCCTAAGGCGCAAAGTATACAGCGCGCAAATATAAAAAGAGTAAAGTGCTATAGGAAAAATCCAAAATACATAAGCACCGTAATTCAGGTATAGCTCCGTATCTATCGGCCACTGTTGAGTCGCAGACTCCTCAAACCACTGGGCAGGAAAGTAGATTGCCGTTAGCCAGCGACTAATATCATGAAGGTAATCCTCAGAGAACACACCAAAAAACGTCAACCACTTATCAAACGGATAAGCAACGGTTAGAAAAAAACCAGGCTGCATGTCCCGCAGAACAATATCGTGCAGGAAAATAGTATTAAAGTAGGTCAGAAAGTACTCCAGCAACATTCCCGGCGTATTATAAAAACCATTCGACCGGACATACATCGCCCCAGCGAATAAAATGAGAAATGCTGCAAATATTACGGCGCCTTTCCATAGAGTCAGACGCATACTAACGATCCAGGGCAAACTAAAAAAGATTGCAAAGTAGAAGACCCGACTCTTGACCCCTTGTAAGTACGCACAGAATGCGAGCACAACACAGACAAACACTAACAGAAGCCAACTCAGACGAGGGGTAGTCTTACAATAAAAGCCGATCCAGAACGCCAGAAAATTCGCTCCCATTATCAGCAGGAAATTAAGTAGCCCGAAGCCCTTCCTTTTCGAAATAAACGTCTCACTGTAGTCACCCAACCACGCGCTCAAACCGCCGGTGAGGTGGAAAAAATATAGCGCTCCGGCGAGAAGGAGCAAAGCACTGATAAAAAGAGATAAGGGTCTAGCTTGATAAGTAAAAACCTCATCGGTCTGCCGTGAGCGATCAAACAGAGACTCCATCCCCCGAGTAATAAAAAAGAACAGGCTAAACACATAAGCATAGGAAAGTATCACTTCATGGGACAATGTGGCCCAATCATTAAGCTTGCCCCAAGGAAGAACATAATCCCAGCTTAAAAACTCAAGAATATAGAAAAGCGTTGCTGGAAAAATAAAATTAAGAAAATAGTTAGCAAACACCACATTTGAAGGGGCAAGAATTTTCTTGTTTCTGAATACAAGAAACATGAAAGACATGTAGGCAACAACGACAAAAATCATGGTTTACGCGCACCCAACTTATCGGGCGTTATTGTACTAAAAGGCATTATCGATCCCTGCACCAAAAAGTATCTCAAGGGGAATAATTTGCGCACTGCCAAGAGCAGATAGGCAACCTTATCCGCATCATTCAAAGTGAAAAACCATCATCCACTATCAGATTTTGGCCATTGATATATTTCGATTTATCGGACAACAAAAATGCGATTGAGCCCATGACATCCTCGATATCCAACATCCCTTTACCCAGGCACGCTTCTTTATATTTTTCGAGAAACGCCTCTGGTTGTCGGTCAAACAGCCCACCCGGGCTTACACAATTCGAACGGAATCGGCTATCCCCGACAAAGCTAGTCACATACTTACTGAGATGAATCAGCGCAGATTTAATTGCGGCATACTCGACGGGCATGGTCATCGGCGTATTTTCATAAATATTAAACTTCGGCGCTACGACGCCGTAAATCGACGATATATTAACGAGCGAGAAGGGTGTTTTGTGTTGTTCAAAATATTTTGCGCACTGCTGAATAAATAAAAACGATGAGCCAAGATGGAGGGAAACATTTTCATTGAAATCTGCAAGTTCTACCTGATAGAAACCACGTCCATACTGTTTATTTCGTGGATAAGCGCAGTTGACAGCACCATCAAGACTATTCAGTTCCTGAAAGAACCCGGCGACGCGCACCGTATCATTCAAATCAAGGTCAGCGATTTCCAGCAATGGATGCCCCAGCAGGCCAGATCGCTCTAGGCCACCACGCAGTGATTCACTATTGTAGTCGGCAGCAATCACTTTAGCGCCCAAGGAAAGCAAATGCGAAACAAGGCGGCTTCCCAGCAAACCAGCTGCACCTGCAACGAGTATCTTTTTACCGGTCAGCATCACTGAGCCTCTCTTTCCATTAAAAAAATTTCTGCCATCTTGAAGTCGTAAATATCGTCGATATCAATCGCACGCTCCCGGGGCACGATCACCGACCTCACACGCCCTGCGAACAACTTCGCGTGATTCAATATGTAATCAGGGCGAGCGACATAGGCTACAGTCGTCATGTCATACACCTCGGGAGCATCCTGCCGCCGATGATAATTATCGCCCGCGCAGACTATTGAGCTGACACCGCGTTCGTCACGAACGAGCATGTTGAAAAATGGACTGCGAGCTGCTGGCGTAACAGTAACGACAACATCTACGTCATCATCCACGCTGCTGATACAGGATGCGACATCTTCGGCACTTCTAAGCGGACTGGTGGCAGGCAGGCTAACAAATAGATCAAAGCGCTCGCCCCGCGCCTGCAAGTACTGAATTGCGTGTTGCCATGCCAGCCATTCCGGCGCCTCATCTGTCGCCAGCTCTTGAGGTCGCTCAATAACCTCGGCGCCGTATTCGCGAGCAACCGAAGCAATGGCGTCGGAGTCAGTAGAGACGAAAACCTTTTTAATTTCTGGAACCTGACGTGCTACGTCGATCGCATGACCAAGCAGCGGTTTGCCGCCTAACAATTTGATGTTCTTTCCTGAAAGTCCCTTTGAGTTTCCACGGGCAAAAACAAACGCATATGCGTTGATCATGAAAAATCCTTAAGTGAAACGACTGCACCTGTCGCCGATGAACGCTTAAGTGCATCCACTACTGTTAGCGTCGAGAGCCCTTGAGCTACCGTTACGAACGGGCGAGACTTCCTATTTGCAACATCCTGAAAATGAGCCAACTCGTCCACATACATCTGATTCCGGTCATAATCAGCATCATCAAACAGCACAGTGGACTCGCTAGCATTTAGATGCAGCGTTACGCGGTTCTTTAGAATGTTCCACTCCAGCGAACCATGCTCAGCAATTACTTTGCAGCAACGTACAGGCGCGCGCTGAAGAAAATCCATGTGAAGGTTAATGACCACTCCGCACTCGCTCGTCAGGAATGCATCTACCAGATCTTCGACATCCAGTTCCAAAGCGCCAGAGGTTCTGGCAACGCAGTAAACACTTTGCAGCGGACCGAATAGCCACTGTAGGTAATCGAGCTCATGACTGAGCTCGAGCAATACGCCACCGCCAAGCTTATGTTGGGCTGACACATTCTTGCGGTAGTCACTCGCTGGACGCCAATCGGGTAGATACTGCCCTACATCAACGCTAACACTGTGAATGTGTCCGAGCTGCCCGGAATCAATGATCTGCTTGGTCACTCCAGCCGAAGGCATGAAACGCAGGTTGTAGGCGATAACCACGGTGTCCTGCTCTTCGAGCAGCAAATCAGCCGAAGCTTTGAAACGCTGCAATGAATCAGCCAGAGGCTTTTCAATCAGCACAGGCACACCTGCTCGCACCAGCGCCTCGGCCTGCTCAATGTGAAAAGGCGCAGGTGAAGCAACAATTGCGGATGTAGGCCTGTCCGCAATCGCATTGTCCATAGAAGAGTAGATCACCACATCCTCGCCGAGCTCGGCAGGGTCCATTACCCTGCCAGAAGCGGATAAACATCCTACGCGCGCACCCGGGTACATTCCCTTGATATTGGCCATATGACGCCGAGCGATACTGCCGCTACCAATCACTAAAAACAGATCACCCACTTTCATAGTGTTCCAAACTCTTGTTGAGCGCGGTGGAAGTCCTCCATCCGCCCAATGTCCAGCCAGTACTCATGAACGGGAAACATATTAACGTCGCGACCTGCTCCGATTTCTGCCTCCAGAAGAGTCGGCATGTCTACCCGGACCCCAGGCTTGACACTCTTGACCAACTCAGGCGACAGAAGATAGATGCCCGCATTGATAAAGAACTTCTGGACGGGTTTTTCCACCATAGAACGGATCTTGTGACCTTCGCTCTGGATGACCCCGTACGGCACGCTATATTCGTACTCACGTACGCACATGGTGGCCATACCGCTGTGGAGTTCATGAAATTCCAATACGTTGAGGAAGTTCAGAGTCGTCAACAGGTCGCCATTCATCAGAAACAATGGGAGGTCGATTTCATCATGTGGCAACAGACCAAGCGCGCCTCCGGTGCCCAGCGGAGCTTCCTCGTGCACATAGCGAATATCAACGCCCCAACGGGTACCATCGCCAAAATGTTCGCGGATCATCTCGGGCATATAGTGCGTAGAGATGAAAAATCGATGGAATCCCGAGTTGATGAAGCGTTCGAGGATCAACTCAAGAATAGGCTTGTCGCCTACTTTCAATAACGGCTTTGGGCAGTTCTGGGTCAAGGGATACAGTCGGGTGCCAAAACCGCCAGCCATCAGAAAGACCGGATTATCGCGCTGTGGTTTATTCAGCAGTCCATGCAACGTCTCGAGCCCGATGACTACGCCATCCGAGTCGACCACCGGCAGTTGCAGTAGTTGATACTTCTCCATGACAGAGAGAATGCGGGTCCGGCTCCATTCCTTTTCAGCAGTCTTTGGTGTCGCGCACATGATATCCCGCACAGATGTCTCAAGCGGCTTACGCTTGAGCAATGCCCGACGTACATCACCGTCTGTTACCGTGCCCAACAGATGCCGCGCAGAATCAACGACCATGACAATCCGCACCGCAACACGATCAAGTGATGCGATTGCCTCTTCCATTGAGCAATCCGGTGCGACGAAGGTTAATTCCCACTGCTTCATTTGATACCTACTCGTTTACTTATCTGCCAGCGTTCCAAACCGGGGTTTGGAACCCAGCACTATACCGTGAGACGCCACATCACGGACCAGCACCGAACCGGCGCCAATCACTGCATCATTTCCAATCACTATGCCCTGAATAACAGTAGCGCCACTGGCAACGAAACATCGTTCACCGACACTCACACCGCCACATAACGTAGCGCCAGGCGCAATATGAGAGTGAGCCCCCACGACACAGTCATGATCCACTGCAGAGTGCGTGTTGATGATGGAATTCTTACCTACAACCGAGTCGGCTTGAATAATCGCCCCGGCCATAACTTGAACCCCGTCCCGCAGCTCGACGCTGGAGTCGACCCACGCGGCTGGGTGCACCACCGTCGCAAACCGATAACCGTCCGCAGCTAGCCGCTCGTAGACTTTACGCCTTGCCGCGCTACCAACAACTTGGCCAATGCCATTGAGCACCTGGAAGTTATCGCGGTCAAACCGCTGCAGCGCTTCGTCTCCGCCCAATACATCCAAGCCACGCCAGCGAGTGACCCCGGACGAAAAAAGTTGCGGGTCGCAGACTCCGATAACCGACCAGTTCAAACTTCGCGCAACTGAAAGCAAGACCTTGGCGTGACCACCGGCGCCTAGCAGGATTAATGGCAGTTCTGAGCGTAAGTCACTCATTTACAATCTCGCCGGCCTCGTAAGACTTACCGGCCGAGCGCCCCACTAGCTCCCACAAGCGTGTGGCAGGTAAACCTGCTCCACTGCGTGCGGTGCTCAAATCAACCCGTTGAATAATCTGACCTGCCAGGATGTCACGAGCTGCCACAACTTGTTGGCGCGCTGCACGACGCGTATCCCACTCGCTTTGCTGGGGAGCCTTGCAGTTACTTCCCAAGGCAAGCTCCAAAGCGCGGATCTCCGCAACCATGCGCTTAAGATCATTAGGTTCAAGCGAGGCTTTATGGTCGGGACCTGGCAGCGTACGATCGAGAGTGAAATGTTTCTCGATAATTTTTGCGCCACGCGCCACCGCAGCGACCGGAATCAGGCAACCTTCGGTATGGTCCGAATAGCCGACTTCAAGGCCGAAAGCGTTAGCCAGGGTATCCATGGCCCTCAAGTTAACCTCATTCCAGGGTGTAGGGTACTGAGAGGTGCAATGCAAAAGCGTGACATGGCCCTTGAGCCTATCCCGGCTCTGCTCATTGCTCCAGACCTTCCAAACAGCATCCATATCGGCAGGCTCCGCTTTGTTCTCCAGAGCGTGAGTCACGATCGCAAGAGCTTGCTCAACCTCACTCAGGGTGGCCATACCGGTAGAAAGCACAAGTTTCTTCCCTGTGTGAGCAAACTGCCAAAGCAAGGGAGCGTTGGTCAGCTCACCCGAAGGTACTTTGAAAAAAGGCATGTCCAACGAGCACAGAAAGTCGAGGCTGCCTGTATCAAACGCCGTGGACAGGAACTCAAGCCCTTTGCTGCGAGTGTAAGCCTGCAACTCTTCATGCCATTCGCGGGGCAGCTCCAGCTTTTTCAACATAGCCAACTGGCTTTCTTCGCGATCAGTGCTTTCTTTCTGATACGCAGCCTTGGGCGCAGTACGCGAAGCCAGCACAGCCGCATCGAATGTCTGAAACTTGACGGCGTCAACGCCTGCATCAGCGGCAGCATCGATAAGTGCAAGTGCAAGATCCCGGTCCCCGTTATGGTTTACTCCGGCTTCAGCAATAATGTACACAGCACCGCTTTTAGGGTTAGTCATCTGTATTCAACCAAGATCATGAAATGGTTTATTTGCCCGCCCCTTTACAGCACGTAGTATCTGGACGATTTGCTGCGCGGAGTCAGCATTTCCGTATGGATTACTTACTTTACGGCATGCGCTCACGAACTCAGGATCAAGAGCAACACGCATTGCAGCCTCAAGTGCATCCCGAGTGGCTGCACAATGTAAGACTGACTCAGCGGCAAGACGCCCCTTCTGACGCATACCGATGTTTACGGTCGGCACACCAAATGAAGGCACCTCAATGATTCCACTGGATGAATTACCTACCACGGCTTCGGCCAAAGCAACTGCGCTCAGGTATCGCCGGTATCCAAGCGAGGGAATAGCCAGAACTCTCTCTGGTTGAAGATTCGCATAAGCTTCCAGCAGAGGGATAATGGCCCTGCCACCATTGTCCGCGTTGGGATAAGTCAAAATAATTTGGTAATCCGGAAACTCATCCAACGCCTCAAGCAAGGCATTAATGCTTTCGACCGGAGGTTCATCCGCCAGTGTCACAGGATGATAAGTGACTAACAGAAATGGCTGATTCAGATCAAAACCCAGGCTTTCCCGCAACTCGCTCAAGCTCATCCGCGGCGTCCGGACGATGTGATCCAGACCTACAGCACCGACGTTGAAGACCCGTTCCGGTGACTCCCCCATCTGAACCACACGCTTACGGTAAACATCCGTCGAAACGAAATGCACATCAGCCATCTTGCTGATCGCATGACGTATAGCATCATCATAGGCACCCTCGGTTATCTCACCACCGTGCAGATGTGCCACTGGAACTTTCATAATCAATGCAGCTTGCACAATCGCCAAAGCTTCAAATCGGTCGCCGAGAACGACAAGATAATCAGGTCTGAGACGGTCGAGAGCATCCGCAAAGCCTATCGTGCCAAGCCCCATAGACTTGACTACGCCCACATCAGTATCGGAGGACAGTAGCATCTCAACCTTGGCATCTATCAAAAAACCATCAGTTTCCACTTGACGCCAGGTTTCTCCAAACTCAGGGGAAAGATGCATACCGCTAACGATGACTTGAAGATTCAAGTCATCGCACGCCTGAATGTCCTTCATCAGCCAGTACAGCAATCCATACTCGGCCCGAGTTCCAGTAAAAACTGCGATATTTTTCACGACTGAACTTCTGGCAGCACGCTGCTTGGCAGATTAACGACTCGCGACTCCAGCCACTCCGCATTGCTAAGGTCTGCACGTAAGCAATGCGCATAAGCGGGTAGATGATTCATCAACCGCCAGATAGGCCTGGTCATCACACCCTGCTTATTTGTAAAATCCAGCAGCGCATCGCGACGCTCTCGGTCTTCACACACAACAGCATTCAACCAATAATTGGATCGGCAATTCGCTGGTTCCTTCACGAAAGCCAGATCACTCCCTTCCAAGGCATCAATGTATTGCGCCGCCAGCTCCCGCTTCGACACCACGAAGCTTTCCAGTTGCTCAAGCTGCGCACATCCAAGTGCGGCATTCAGATTCGGCAAACGATAGTTGTACCCCACCTCATCATGAACATACTCGTAAGGGTGAGGCTGCTTGGCCGTCGTCGTGAGGTGCTTGGCACGTACGCCCAGCTCTTCATTACACAGGATCATCCCGCCGCCGCCCGTGGTAATAATCTTGTTGCCATTAAAGCTCAATGTACCGATCTGACCGAACGTACCGGTGTGCTTGCCCTTGTACAGGCTGCCAAGGGACTCGGCGGCGTCCTCAACCAGTACCAGGCCCCAGCGATCACACACGTCGACCAACTCATCGAGTTTCACTGGATGCCCAAACGTATGCATCGGCAAGCAAGCCCGCAACACAGTGTCCCCGTCTTTCAGACGACAGGCACCGTCGGTATCGATATACGCGGCATCCGACAACCACGTTTCAAGCGCTACCGGCGACATGCCCAGAGTGTCACGATCGACGTCAACGAACACCGGCTCCGCCCCGCAATACGCAATGGCATTACAGGTAGCCACAAACGTCAATGACTGGGTGATCACACGGTCACCCGGTTTAACGCCAGCCAGCAATAGCGCCATGTGCAGCGCTGCAGTGCCATTTACAGTGGCGACCGCCCGAGCACTGCCGGTATAGCCTTGCATATCCTGCTCGAAGCGATCAACGAACGCGCCTACGCTGGAGACAAAAGTGGACTCAATAGTCTGCGCAACATATGCCTGCTCGTTTCCGCGAAAAACGGGAGCATGCAGAGGGATAAAATCATTGGTGCCATATTGCTCGCGAATGAACGAGACAAGGGACTGATACATCAAGGCACCTCAGACGTTGTAGATATCGGCTTTGTATTTGGCGAGATTCTCAGGGCGGGTAAACCAGTTAATGGTCTCCTGCAAACCGCGCTCGATGTCGTAAGCTGGCTTGAAGCCAGTCAAGGAATTAATTTTTGTGTTGTCGCACCACAGACGGAAAACCTCTGACTTGCCTGGACGCATACGCTGGTCATCGGTCAGAAACTCAACGTCACTGCCCATCAACTTCCGGATCAAATCGAGGGTATCCCCCACTGAGATTTCAAAGTTGGAGCCAATATTGACTGTCTCGCCAATAGCCTGGTCGCAACGCGCGAGCTCCAGAAAACCACGGCATGTATCTGCCACGTAATTGAAATCGCGGGTTGGCGTTACGTCGCCAAGCTTGATCTGCTTCTTCCCACTGGCAATCTGGCTGATGATGGTCGGAATGACCGCGCGAGCAGATTGGCGAGGGCCGTAAGTATTGAACGGACGCGCGATCGTCAGAGGAAGGTCGAAGGCGTTGAAAAAACTCATCGCCATTGCATCTGCGCCAATTTTTGACGCGCTATAGGGCGACTGCGCCTGAAGCGGATGCTTTTCATCAATCGGCACGTATTGCGCAGTACCGTAGACCTCACTGGTCGACGTATGAATAACCCGTTTCACGCCGTTTTCGAGCGCCGCCTGGCAGATATTCAGCGTGCCCTTCACGTTAGTGTCGACGTAGCTGTCAGGAGCGACATAAGAATAGGGAATGGCGATCAGCGCGGCCAGATGGAAAACAATATCAACGTCTTTAGTAATGTGCTTGCAGTAATGGGGATCTCTCACATCGCCGTTAAACACCTCTAGCTGGGAGAGACAATCGACATCCTCAAGCCACCCCCAATAATTGAAGGAGTTGTACTGAGAAAGCGCCTTGACCTTGTAGCCCTCACGCACCAGCAATTCGGTCAAATGCGAGCCAATGAACCCATCGGCGCCAGTTACTAAAACCGTAGTCATCTTCCAATCCCTAACGTGCCTACCCCAGCGAACTGAGTCGTGGTGAAACAAAAAAACCGCAACCAAAGACCCGAGACCGAGTTAATGCCTCGCGATTATCGACACGAGATTGTGCCACTTCCTGGCACGGATGCCACGCGCTATGCGATCCGACGAGAAAAAATCGCACCGAATAGACATAATCACCATCGGTCACAAAAGGCCTGATCATAGAGGAAGATGAAATTGAGGACGCCGTCACGGCCACGTGATCCACCATCGCTTAGCGATCATTGAGCAATTGCCATACAACTCCGAAAATCATGGGGAGAGTAAGCAGCGTTGCGACGGACTATTCTTACCTCCGGATTATGCCAACCGTGACCTTGCACTCAAGCCGCCTCTACATCCGAAGTCGCGAATAAGCGCGATACACATGCCCAGCATCAATCCCATCATACCCCCAAGGCCGACGATGATAGCGCTCTTGGGGTTGATTGGTTTCTGAGGCTGCTCAATGCCTCCATCCTGGCGATAAACGGCGACTGCGGCAGGATCGATTTTCAGTTCACGATAAAGCTTCAAACCCGCCTGCTGCTGGCGCAGGTTGATGGTGAATGGATCATCGGATGGACGCCCCTGGAGATTTTGAATCTCAGCCTCCAACGCATTAATTCCCCGCATGTAGGCATGGGAGCCATCGAGTGCAACCAGCCCCTCCCCAGAGAGCGTTCTGAACGTACGCAGCGGCGCTTCCAAACCGATAGATCTGGCAACTGCCAAAGCCTCTTCTAGTCGAATGATCTGGTCAGCTCGTTGATTACGCGCAACCTCCTGTGCCGCAGCGATTTGCTGCTCCAGGTTTTCCGCCTTGATCACAACATCACTCTGGACATTACGAAGCAACTCGTCTTTGGCACGCGCAGCGACCAAATCAATGAAGTCGGATGCTCGCCTGACCGCCTGGTCCGCGTCAGGATCTTGTACTGCAATCTCATACCGAATCAGAGACCCTTTGGGAGCCAGGGAAATAGTCAGGGACTTATTGAAATCCCTGTAAAGATCACTCGTCGATACTTTCCCCGGCTCCATATTCACAGACGGCAGAAATACAGAGTGAAAATAATCATAACGAGCCGACTCAGACTGCAAGTTTTTCTGAAAAACATCGTATACATCCTTAACCCCCAGCAGCCCCAGATCGCTTCCCCCTCCTCGACCATAGTTCAACTGAGCAATGTCATTCTGCGTCGGCGAATGAATGAATAGCTTTGCTTCATAGACCGGGGTGACAAGAGCAACGTAAAGCGTTGAGCAAAACACTCCAAGTGAAGCCGTTAGTCCGATAACAAACTTTTGCCGCCATAGCCTTCCAATTATCTCAAATAGGTCAACTTCATCGGCGCTTAGAGGCTCTCTTTCATTACTCATATATTTTTGATTCCACTTTCCCTAGTGACACCGGCACAGCCACCTCCAACTCAACCCCACTCTCACGACTGTGAAGCTCCAACTTTTCCGCAAGGCTGCGCTTCGCTCTGTCTTCGCCATGGACTAGCACGACACATCTAGGCAATTCCCCCATCCCCATCACAAATTCCACCAACCCCGCCTGATCCGCATGAGCCGAATAACCACCTATCGTGGCGACCTTCGCTTTGATCTCATACATCTCTCCATCCAGATCAATTTTCACAAAGCCTTCGGCACCCTCGCTGGCCTGGATAACCGCGCCGGGCGTGCCTTTGGCCTGATATCCGGTGAACAACACTTCATGACGCGGATCGCCCAGCATGGCCTTGAGATAGTTCACAATGCGCCCGCTGGAGCACATCCCGTTTCCAGCGATCACGATCGCGGGAC
Organism: Pseudomonas quasicaspiana; assembly: GCF_021147825.1. Classification (NCBI taxonomy): domain Bacteria; kingdom Pseudomonadati; phylum Pseudomonadota; class Gammaproteobacteria; order Pseudomonadales; family Pseudomonadaceae; genus Pseudomonas; species Pseudomonas quasicaspiana. The sequence goes on along the minus strand of NZ_JAGTPI010000003.1, from coordinate 95,322 downwards.
GGCCAGTGCTTTTGAGGTAATTGACCACCTGCTGATGCTGTTGGTGGTTGTCGATACTAATGAGCTGACGGAATTGAAGCGGGCTGCGATGCTCGGCGAGCCTCTGCTGCGCACCTTCATTCCAGTACGCACTTAGATCGCGATAGGCTTGCGTGAATTTCGCTGCCAATGGCGAGTCCAGGATTACGGGGAGCTGCGGCCAGTCGACAGGTGATAGCGGGGCTTCACAGCCCTCATCGTGGCCCTCTGCAAGCAGTAAGGCTTTGCGATGCAGAATGTCCTCGATCTCAAACAGCAACTCCTGCGTCCGTCCAATGCTGAACGCCGGAATCAACACCGTCCCACGGTCTGCTAATGCGCGGTCTATTACCTGCTCAAGCCTCTGCTGCCGCGTTGATCGGTCAGGATGCAAACGATCGCCATAGGTGCTCTCCAGTACCAGAATATCCGCCCTTTCTGGCGAACGCGGTGCTCGCAATAAAGGATTCTGCGGCGAGCCAAGATCGCCGGAAAATACTACACGCTGATCTCTACCCTGCTGGGGGTAACCAACATCGCACTCGACGTAAGCCGAACCCAAAAGGTGCCCGGCACGCTGCAGCCGAATCCGGCACGTGATGTCGTCATCGACAATCAAATCATGCCATTGCTCAAAAGGGACTGGCTGGATCGCTTTGCGGATATGGCGAAGATATTGATCAATCTCATCAGGCTCAAAAACACCTGCAACTTTCAAGACATCTTCCAGCACCAGCGGAAGCAAAACGGCAGAGGGCTCACTACACAGGATCGGCCCCCTGTAGCCAGCAGCGATAAGATCAGGAATGCGTCCAACATGATCCAGATGAACATGGGTCACCAGGAGTGCGGCAATACCTGCAATGGGAAAGTTAATCTGCGAGCCGCAGGCAGATTTAGCTTCAGGCCCTGAATGCAAGCCGCAATCGACCAGCAGACTCCGCTGAGAATCAAGATGAAGCTGGTGGCAGGAGCCGGTGACGCCTTGAACAGCGCCATGATGGGAAATGAAGGGGTATGAGATGCGCACCTGCTCGCTCCATGGTGTTTTTGAGGGGCGTCATTACCCCATAAAAAACCACGGATGAATCTAGGACGCTTCCATCAGCGCTGTACGAAATGTCCGAAAACTACCGAGCAGCGGCAACACAGCCACACAAACACTAAATGGTAGACCTGCGCATACGACGCTTGGAGCGCATTGCGACATAAGCCCCCAACACTGGCCCGACGCCCAGCCCCAACAATAAGGCAGCCAGTACAGGTATAGCTAACGGAACAGCAGGAGCAGACCAACCAAACAACACCAGGGCCACTGACTGTTGATTCTCTAAAACAAAAAACACCACAACCGCAGCAATTGCCAGGAGCAACAATGCAAACAGCATACGCTTCAGGTTATGCATCAATACCTTCCCCCAATGCAGTTAATCGTCATGCTCTTCATCTTCATTGACGCGATCTCGTAGCTCTTTCCCCGGCTTGAAATGGGGAACAAATTTGCCATCGAGACTTACCGACTGACCCGTCTTTGGGTTGCGACCTACACGCGGCGCTCGGTAATGCAGTGAAAAGCTGCCGAAGCCACGGATTTCAATCCGATCCCCTGTCGCCAGACACTGGGACATCTGCTCGAGCATAGTCTTGATAGCCAACTCGACATCCTTGGATGAGAGCAGCCCTTGATGGGTGACAATTCGTTCGATCAACTCCGACTTCGTCATATTTTTCCCTTCTTTTTCAAGCAGCTAGATAAGCGCTCCGAAGGTTTTAGCATGGTCGGATGAATTTGAATAGCCCGAGTATTGACTTATGTGAGTTGGTCACAAACGAGGGATATTAGTCAGCGAGCGCCAGGCCGCGAAATACAAGTGATACGGCCCGGATTTGCCTTTGAGCTTTGCGTGGTCGCTGCTGCCTGAATCCAGTACGCCCTGAAAGCGAAGCGCAGGCATCGCAGTTCAACCTCGCTCCCACAGGCTGGTCGTGATTTTAAAATCATCAGGCCCCCGTGGGACCGAGTTTATTCGGGGAGGCGGTATTTCAGGCCATACATCGGCTGCGGATGTACCTGCCTCTTCGCGAATGAATTCGCTCCCACCAGGATTGAGTTTGCGAGCCAACATAGACCACGCAAACCGAGGTGGGGAGCCTCCCGGTCAAATCGCGCCCACAAAAAAGGGCGACCGAAGTCGCCCTTTTTCTAATGGTTAAGCAGAACTTAGTTCTGTTTTTCCATTTGAGCACGCAACAGGTCACCAAGAGTGGTAGGACCAGTGTTTTCTGCGGTCTCAGGCTTGCTACGCAGGCTTTGGATCGCTTCTTTCTCGTCTTCAACGTCTTTCGACTTGATGGACAAGCTGATCACGCGGCTCTTGCGGTCAACGCTGATGATCTTGGCTTCGATCTCTTCGCCTTCTTTCAGAACGTTACGCGCGTCTTCAACGCGGTCACGGCTGATTTCGGAGGCTTTCAGGGAAGCTTCGATGTCGTCGGCCAGAGTGATGATGGCGCCTTTAGCGTCAACTTCTTTAACGATACCGCGAACGATTGCGCCTTTGTCATTGACAGTGACGTACTCGGAGAACGGATCGCTTTCCAGCTGCTTGATACCCAGCGAGATGCGCTCACGCTCTGGATCAACAGACAGGATCACGGTGTCGAGCTCGTCGCCCTTCTTGAAGCGACGTACGGCTTCTTCGCCCACTTCGTTCCAGGAGATGTCGGACAGGTGAACCAGGCCGTCGATGCCGCCGTCCAGACCAATGAAGATACCGAAATCGGTGATCGACTTGATGGTGCCGGAGATTTTATCGCCCTTGTTGAACTGGCCAGAAAAATCTTCCCATGGGTTAGATTTGCACTGCTTGATGCCGAGGGAGATACGACGACGCTCTTCGTCGATGTCCAGAACCATAACTTCCACTTCGTCGCCGACTTGTACGACTTTCGAAGGGTGGATGTTCTTGTTGGTCCAGTCCATTTCGGAAACGTGTACCAGGCCTTCCACGCCTTCTTCCAGCTCTGCAAAGCAGCCGTAGTCGGTCAGGTTGGTAACACGCGCAGTTACGCGAGTGCTTTCCGGGTAACGAGCCTTGATAGCAACCCATGGGTCTTCGCCCAGTTGCTTCAGACCCAGGGAAACACGATTGCGCTCGCGATCGTACTTCAGCACTTTTACATCGATCTCATCGCCAACATTGACGATTTCCGATGGATGCTTGATGCGCTTCCAGGCCATGTCGGTAATGTGCAGCAGGCCATCGACGCCACCCAGATCGACGAATGCGCCGTAATCGGTGAGGTTCTTGACGATACCTTTGACTTGTTGACCTTCCTGCAGGGACTCGAGCAGAGCTTCGCGCTCGGCACTGTTCTCGGCTTCCAGCACGCTGCGACGCGAAACAACAACGTTGTTGCGCTTCTGGTCCAGCTTGATGACCTTGAACTCGAGCTCTTTGCCTTCCAGGTGAGTCGTGTCGCGCACTGGGCGGACGTCGACCAAAGAACCAGGCAGGAACGCACGGATGCCGTTAACGTCGACAGTGAAGCCGCCTTTAACCTTACCGTTGATAACGCCCTTGACCACTTCTTCAGCTGCGAAAGCCGCTTCCAGAACAATCCAGCACTCGGCACGCTTGGCTTTTTCGCGGGACAGCTTGGTTTCACCAAAGCCGTCTTCTACCGCGTCCAGAGCAACGTGAACTTCGTCGCCGATCTTGATGGTCAGATCGCCAGCGTCGTTGTGGAACTGTTCCAGCGGGATCAGGCCTTCAGATTTCAGACCGGCGTGAACCGTCACCCAGCCTGCCTGGTAATCGATATCAACGATGATAGCGGTGATGATCGAACCGGCCTGAAGGTTGAGGGTCTTTAGGCTTTCTTCAAAAAGTTCTGCAAAGCTTTCGCTCATTTTAATTCCTGTTGATCAAGGGCGAAGGATACGCCCATCTGCCACGTTCCAGACAACGTGGGTTACGTTCAAGTAAAAGAAAGCCTGCGGGACTATTTCTGGTCTCCCACATGCTTCTTTGTCACCCGGCGATATCGCGAAGCGCGATTTCACTCAGAATGCGTTCCAGCACCTGCTCGATGGACAACTCGGTGGAATCCAGCTGAATAGCGTCATGCGCTGGCTTGAGCGGGGCTACCGCTCGCTGGGTGTCACGCTCATCGCGTGCACTGATCTCATCTAGCAGACTAGACAGACTAACATCATCGCCCTTGGCCTTCAACTGCAAGTAACGTCGACGGGCACGTTCCTCGGCGCTGGCGGTCAGGAAAATCTTCAGCGGAGCGTCCGGAAACACGACGGTTCCCATGTCGCGACCGTCTGCGACAAGGCCTGGCTCTTCCTGAAAAGCACGTTGGCGTTGCAGCAATGCATCACGCACCGCAGGCAATGAAGCCACCTGCGAAGCGCCGCTGCCGACCTGCTCATTGCGAATGGAGTGAGTGACGTCCTCACCTTCCAGAATGATCCGCTGCTCCTGCCCTGCCGTTCCGCTTACGAACTGCACATCCAGATGCGCAGCCAGCAGCTTCAAGGCCTCTTCGTTGGTCAGGTCGACGCCGTGGTTGCGGGCGGCGAACGCCAGCAAGCGATACAGCGCGCCGGAATCGAGCAGGCTCCAGCCGAGGCGTTTAGCCAGCAGCCCTGCGACTGTGCCCTTCCCGGAACCGCTAGGTCCATCAATGGTAATTACCGGTGCTTGAATTTTCACAACTGCCCCTCTTGCGCTACACGCATGCCGACTTGAGCGCTAAGCGCGAGAAAATTTGGGAACGACGTAGCGACGTTCGCACAATCATGGATCTGAATCGGCGCTGCTGCACGCAGCGCCGCAACGCTGAAAGCCATGGCGATCCGATGATCGCCTTGAGCATTAACCACACCACCACCTATCTGACCGCCATCAATGATAATGCCGTCCGGGGTGGGCTCGACACAGATGCCCAGGGTTAACAGACCGTCGGCCATGGCTTGAATACGGTCCGATTCTTTGACGCGCAACTCTTGAGCCCCCCGCAACACCGTACGACCCTGCGCACAGGCGGCGGCCACGAAGATCACCGGGAACTCGTCAATGGCCAGTGGTACTAGCGCCTCCGGGATCTCGATACCTTTGAGTGACGCCGAGCGCACACGCACGTCAGCCACTGGCTCACCACCCGCCTCGCGCTGATTCTCCAACGTAATGTCGGCTCCCATTAGACGCAGGATGTCGATGACACCCGTGCGCGTGGGGTTGATGCCGACGTGTTCGAGCACCAGGTCGGAGCCTTCGGCGATGGAAGCGGCCACCATAAAGAATGCAGCAGACGAAATGTCGGCAGGCACTTCAATACGCGCAGCGGTCAATCCAGAGCCAGACTTCACGGAAACTTTCGCCCCATCGACCGTCACCGGGTGACCGAAGCCCCGCAGCATACGCTCCGTATGATCCCGAGTCGGCGCAGGCTCGATCACTGTCGTAGTGCCCTGCCCGTAAAGGCCGGCCAACAACAGGGAAGATTTGACCTGAGCACTGGCGATTGGCATTTCATAGGTCAGGCCATTGAGCGTTTGCCCACCCTTGATCTTCAAAGGCGGACGCCCTTCCGCAGCGGTTTCAATCACTGCGCCCATCGCCCGCAATGGCTCAGCTACTCGACCCATCGGCCGTCGCGAGAGCGAAGCATCGCCGGTCAATGTACTGTCGAAACTCTGCGCAGCCAGCAACCCGGCCAGCAAGCGCATGGACGTGCCGGAGTTGCCCAGATAAATCGGTCCAGGCGCAGATTTGAGCCCATTAAGCCCGACCCCATGGATCGTCAGGCGACCATGATGCGGCCCCTCGATTACGACCCCCATGTCACGGAACGCTTGCAGCGTCGCGAGAGCGTCCTCACCCTCAAGGAAGCCTTCAACTTCCGTGACGCCCTCAGCCAACGAGCCGAGCATGATGGAGCGATGGGAGATGGATTTGTCACCCGGCACGCGGACGCGACCTGAAACGCTACCGCCAGGACTGGCGAGAAACACCAGGTCCTCAGCTTCGACGGGCTCTACGTAAGCACGCTGGGCAAGGATCTTGCCGAAATGCTCACGGGCCATTCGCGCACGGGTGAACACACCTAATAGCTGATGACCATCACCCGCGACCATCGCATCACGCAGCGCATCCAGATCCGTTCGATAGGTATCCAGCGTGCGCAGCACAGCCTCACGATTGGCCAGAAAGATGTCGTGCCACATCACAGGATCGCTGCCCGCAATCCGCGTGAAATCGCGAAAGCCACCGGCCGCGTATCTGAAGATGTCGAGATTTTCGTTGCGCTTGGCCAACGAGTCCACCAGACCAAACGCCAATAGATGAGGCAAATGACTGGTTGCCGCCAGCACCTCATCGTGACGTTCGACCTCCATGTGTTCCACGTCAGCACCCAGTTCGGACCAGAGTCGATCGACCACCGCCAGAGCTTCAGGATCAGTCTCGGGCAATGGAGTAAGGATTACCTTGTGTCGTTTGAACAACTGCGCATTGGAAGCTTCGACGCCGCTCTGTTCGGAGCCAGCAATTGGATGCCCTGGCACGAACCTCGGTGGCATTGCGCCGAACGCCAGACGCGCAGCTCGAACCACATTGCCTTTGGCACTGCCGACATCGGTCAGCACTGCGTCGCCCAGGTCAAAGGTCGCCAGCAACGCCAGGACTTTTTCCATCGCGAGAATCGGCACAGCGAGCTGAATCACGTCAGCATCACGGCACGCCACGGCCAGATCCGCTTCACAGCGATCTACAACGCCCAGCTCAACAGCCAGCTTGCGTGACTGGGGATCGAGATCAACGCCGACCACCTCGCCACACACACCACTTTCACGAATGCCTTTGGCAAAAGACCCGCCGATCAGGCCAAGCCCGACGACCACCAAGCGCCGAATCATAGGTGGGTTTGGTTTCACTGAGATGACATCAATCACGCGCCAGAACCCTGGCCAATGCCTCGAGGAAACGAGTGTTTTCTTCCAACAAACCGATACTCACACGCAGATGATTGGGCATACCGTAGCCAGCGACCGGGCGAACAATCACACCTTCGCGCAGCAAACCTTGATAAACCGGACCGCTGTCACGTCCCAGGTCTACCGCAATGAAATTACCTTTGGAGGGAATCCAGCTCAGCCCAAGCAAGCGCAAACCGCCCTCAAGCTGCTCCATGCCGACTTCATTCAACTGGCGACTTTTAGTCAGGTATTCAGCGTCGTCCAGCGCCGCACATGCAGCGGCCAAAGCAAGGCTGTTGACGTTGAATGGCTGGCGAACGCGGTTCAACACGTCTGCCACGGCAGGAGAAGACAAGCCGTAACCCACTCGCAATGACGCGAGACCGTAGGCCTTCGAGAAGGTGCGTGAAACCAGCAGGTTCGGGTAATCAGCCAGATAATCGAGGCCATCGGGCAGATCGCCGCCCTGGGCGTATTCGATATAGGCTTCGTCCAGCACTACCAGCACGTGTTCAGGCACAGCGGCAAGAAAGCGGCTCAATGCATCCGGCCCAAACCAGGTCCCGGTCGGGTTGTTGGGATTGGCGATGAACACGACGCGGGTATCGGCATCAATCGCCGCCAGCATTGCAGGCAGATCATGCCCCCACTCTCTGGCGGGCGTGACGCGCGCAGTAGCGCCGATAGCCTGGGTAACAATGGGATAAACCGCAAAAGCGAATTCGCTGAATACCGCGTTCAGGCCGGGAGCCAGATACGCGCGGGCGACCAACTCAAGAATGTCGTTGGAGCCGTTACCCAGCGTCACTTGATCGATCTGCACACCACAACGCTCTGCAAGGCGCTTTTTTAGCTCGAAGCCATTGCCGTCCGGATAGCGCGTCAGTTCGGCCAACTCTTCGCGAATCGCAGCCAGCGCCTTGGGGCCAGGGCCCAATGGGTTTTCGTTGCTCGCCAGCTTGATGATCTTTGCGGGATCAATGCCCAACTCACGCGCCAACTCATTCACAGGCTTACCCGGAACATAAGGCGAAAGTTTTTGCACACCTGGCTGAGCCAGTGCGAGGAAGTCGCCAGTCATGTGTCGCTACCTCCTATCAACAAGATGCAAATTACTGAATTGAAATGCATTTATGTAGGAGTGAGCTTGCTCGCGATAGCGTCAGTTCAGACGACAAATTCGTCGACCAGGATACCGAATCGCGAGCAAGCTCACTCCTACAGTTCAAATGTTTGCAATAAGACAGCGCCGTGTCAGGAACGCGAGCCAATAAGTAGTTCTGTAGCTGCTCTTTTAAAGAACCGCTTTCGGGTATGAACCCAGCACCTTGAGCGCCACTGCTTCCTGACTGATCCGCTCCAGCACGGCTTTGACCAATGGGTCGCGATGGTGGCCAACGAAGTCGATGAAGAACACGTAGGTCCACTTACCGCTGCGCGAAGGACGGGTCTCGATACGCGTCAGGTCCAGGCCGTTCTCATGGAATGGCACCAGCAACTCGTGCAGAGCGCCCGGCTTGTTGCTCATGGATACGATGATCGAGGTCTTGTCGTCGCCAGTGGGCGGGACTTCCTGGCTACCGATGATCAGGAACCGGGTGGAGTTGTCCGGACGGTCTTCGATTTTTTCAGCGATGCGCGTCAAACCGTACAGGTTTGCACTCATGTCACCGGCAATCGCTGCAGAATTCCACTCGCCTTTGACCCGCTTGGCGGCTTCGGCGTTGCTCGCGACGGCGATCCGCTCGACATTCGGGTAATGCGCATCCAGCCACTTACGGCACTGGGCCAGCGACTGAGCGTGGGAATAAATGCGGCTGATGCTTTCAGTCTTGGTGTTTTCACCAATCAGCAGGTGATGGTGAATACGCAGCTCAACTTCGCCACAGATCACCATGTCATGCTCAAGGAAGCTGTCCAGCGTGTGATTGACCGCGCCCTCGGTGGAGTTTTCCACCGGCACGACGCCAAAGTTCACCGCACCGGCTGCCACTTCACGGAACACTTCATCAATCGCAGCCATGGGCAGACTGATAACTGCGTTACCAAAATGCTTGATCGCTGCTGCCTGAGTGAACGTCCCTTCTGGACCGAGGTAAGCAACCTTCAGCGGCTGCTCCAGCGCCAGGCACGAAGACATGATTTCGCGAAACAGACGCGCCATCTCTTCGTTGCTCAATGGGCCACGATTGCGCTCCATGACCCGCTTGAGCACCTGGGCTTCACGCTCGGGGCGGTAAAACACCGGCACTTCGCCTTCAGCCAGATTGGCCATTTTTACTCGCGCTACTTCCTGGGCGCAGCGTGCGCGCTCACTGATCAACTCCAGGACTTTTTCGTCCAGGCTGTCGATGCGGACGCGTAGCGCCTTGAGTTCTTGCTCGGACATTAGCCGTGTTCCTTCTCGAACTCTGCCATGTAAGCCACCAGCGCGTTGATCGCGTTGATGTCCACGGCATTATAAATAGAGGCACGCATGCCACCGACCGAACGGTGACCTTTCAGATTAAGCAGCCCGCGCGCATCAGCACCTGCCAGGAATGGCTTGTCCAGACGATCATCAGCAAGGCGGAACGGCACGTTCATCCACGAGCGGTCAGACTTGTTGATCGGGTTGCTATACAGCCCACTGGCATCGATGAAGTCGTAAAGCGTGCGCTTTTTGACTTCGTTGAGCTTGCCGATGGCTTCAACACCGCCCTGCTCTTTCAGCCACTCGAAGACCAGACCGGAGAGGTACCAGGCCAGCGTCGGCGGCGTGTTGTACATCGAGCCGTTATCGGCCGCGACCTTGTAGTTGAGCATGGTCGGGCAAACCGAACGGGCGCGACCCAGCAGGTCTTCGCGAATGATCGCAACGACGATGCCACTTGGCCCGATGTTTTTCTGTGCGCCCGCGTAGATCATGCCGAAACGCGAGACGTCCACCGGACGGGACAGGATGTCCGAAGACATATCAGCCACGAGTGGCACATCACCGGTTTCTGGAATCCAGTCAAACTCCAGACCGCCAATGGTTTCATTCGGGGCGTAGTGAACGTAGGCCGCGTCTTTGGACAGTTTCCACTCGTTCTGGCCCGGGATGGCGAAGTAATCGTAAGGCTTGGCGCTGGCAGCCACATTGATGTGACCGTAACGCGAAGCTTCTTCAATGGCTTTCTGCGACCAGATACCAGTATCGATATAGTCGGCAGATCCGTCTTCAGGCAACAGATTCAGGGGGATCTGAGCAAATTGCTGGCTCGCGCCACCTTGCAGAAACAGCACTTTGTAGTTCGAGGGAATCGTCAGCAGGTCACGCAGATCCTGCTCGGCCTTGTTGGCGATGGAAGTGAACTCATCACTGCGATGGCTCATTTCCATGACGGACAGGCCTTTGCCATGCCAGTCCAGTAGCTCCGCCTGGGCACGCAGCAGAACAGCTTCAGGAAGCGCAGCAGGACCTGCGCAGAAGTTAAAGGCTCGCTTGCTCATATCCACTCTCACTACGCTCTGATTTTCTCAGGCTTGGGTCATCTGGAGTACGAAGCGTCGAAGGCCGCGAAGCGGTGAGAACCGTTCGCAGCCTTCGGCTACTTCTGTCAAACAACACGCGGTTGTTTGAATTTAACTGATCTCGGCAGGAGCGAACTTGTTCGCGAGAGGGGCTTGAATGACACACCGCCTCGCCAACAAGTTGGCTCCTACAGGTTACGCGTTACTCCTGCGGTTCTTCGTCGTCAGAAGCAGCATCGGCTTGCTGCTCGTCGGTGGAAGCGTCTTCGTCAGCGATGTTCAGCACCTCGCCTTCGATCACTTCACCGTCTTCACCGATTACCAGCTCTTCGCCTTCGACTTCCGATGGCTCCTGCACACGCTCCAGGCCGACCAGTTTCTCGTCGCTGGCCAGCTTGATCAGCGTCACACCCTGAGTGTTACGACCCAGGCTGGACACTTCGCTGACACGGGTACGAACCAGTGTGCCCTGATCGGAAATCAGCATGATTTCTTCGCCGTCGAGTACCTGCACCGCACCGACCAGTCGGCCGTTACGCTCGTTGCTGACCATGGCAATAACGCCCTGACCGCCACGCTTGTACTCTGGGAACTCGGAGATCGCCGTACGCTTGCCATAGCCGCGCTCGGAAGCAGTCAGAATCTGGCTGCCTTCTTCCGGGATCAGCATCGAAATCAGCTTCTGGCCTTCCGGCAGACGCATGCCGCGCACACCGCGGGCGGTACGGCCCATGGCACGAACGTCGGATTCCTTGAAGCGCGTGACCTTGCCGCCGTCGGAGAAGAGCATGATTTCCTGCTCGCCATCAGTGATGGCTGCGGAGATCAGGATGTCGCCTTCGTCCAGCTCAAGCGCGATCAGACCCACGCTACGCTGACGGCTGAAGGCCACCAGCGGGGTTTTCTTCACGGTACCGTTGGCGGTAGACATGAAGATGAACGGAGCCTTCTTCTTGTCTGCGGCCTTGATGCGTGCTTTACGCTCTTCTTCGGTCTCGTTGCTGTTCTCTGCGTCGTCGATCTCACCTTCGATACCAGCCTCCTCCTCCTCGTCAGCCCGCTTGCGCATGGCTTCCAGGTCGACCGGCAACATGGTGGTGATGTACTCGCCATCGCTCAGCGGCAGCAGGTTGACCAACGGACGGCCACGGGCAGCGCGGGACGCTTCCGGGATCTCGTAGGTCTTGAGCCAGTAAACCTTGCCCTTGCTGGAGAACATCAACAGCGTGGTGTGGCTGTTGGCGACCAGCAGGTGAGCAATGTAGTCCTCATCCTTGATGCCGGTGGCCGACTTGCCTTTACCGCCGCGACGCTGCGCCTGATAGACCGCCAGAGGCTGAGTCTTGGCATAGCCACCGTGGGAAATCGTAACGACACGCTCCTCTTCAGGAATCATGTCGCCCAGTGTCAGGTCCAGACGCGCATCCAGAATTTCAGTGCGACGAACATCGCCGTACTCGACACGAATCAATTCCAGCTCTTCGCGGATCACTTCCATCAAACGCACGGCGCTGTTGAGGATGCGCAACAGTTCGCCGATCTGGCTGAGGATTTCCTGATACTCGGTGAGCAGTTTTTCATGCTCAAGACCGGTCAGGCGGTGCAGACGCAATTCGAGAATGGCCTGAGCCTGTTCCGGCGACAGGAAATACTTGCCGTCACGCAGACCGTACTGGGGATCAAGGTTTTCCGGACGGCATGAATCCGCACCGGCGCGCTCGACCATTTCCACCACTGCGCTGGATTCCCAAGGGGTCGAAATCAACCCGACCTTGGCTTCCGCAGGTGTCGGCGAGGCTTTGATCAGAGCGATAACCGGATCGATGTTCGACAGCGCTACTGCCTGACCTTCGAGCAAATGACCACGCTCGCGGGCTTTACGCAGCTCGAAAACGGTACGCCGGGTGACCACTTCGCGACGGTGACGAACGAAGGCTTCGAGCAGATCCTTAAGGTTCAGGATGCGCGGACGGCCGTCGATCAGTGCAACGATGTTGATACCGAAAACGGCTTGCAGCTGGGTCTGGGCGTAGAGGTTGTTGAGGATAACCTCCGGCACTTCGCCGCGACGCAGTTCGATCACGACGCGCATACCGTCCTTGTCGGACTCGTCGCGCAGTTCGGTGATGCCTTCCAGCTTCTTCTCTTTAACCAGCTCGGCGATCTTTTCGATCAGGCGAGCCTTGTTCAATTGATACGGCAGCTCGGTGATGACGATCTGCTGACGACCACCGACCTTGTCGATGTCTTCAACCATCGAGCGGGCACGCATGTAAATGCGACCGCGACCGGTGCGATAGGCTTCGACGATGCCTGCACGGCCGTTGATGATTGCGGCAGTCGGGAAGTCAGGACCCGGGATGAACTGCATCAGTTCATCGATGGAGATTTCCGGGTTGTCGATCAGCGCCAGGCAGCCGTCGATGACTTCACCGAGGTTGTGCGGCGGGATGTTGGTCGCCATGCCCACGGCAATACCGCTGGAACCGTTGACCAACAGGTTGGGAATACGGGTCGGCATGACCGCCGGGATCATTTCCGTGCCGTCGTAGTTCGGCACCCAGTCCACGGTTTCTTTATGCAGGTCAGCCAGCAGCTCGTGAGCCAGCTTGGTCATGCGCACTTCGGTGTATCGCATGGCCGCGGCGTTATCGCCGTCGACCGAACCGAAGTTGCCCTGACCGTCTACCAGCAGATAGCGCAGCGAGAATGGCTGGGCCATACGAACGATGGTGTCATACACGGCAGTGTCGCCGTGGGGGTGATACTTACCGATAACGTCACCGACCACACGGGCGGATTTCTTGTACGGCTTGTTCCAGTCGTTACCCAGTTCACTCATCGCGAACAGTACACGCCGGTGCACGGGCTTCAAGCCATCACGTGCATCGGGCAGTGCCCGCCCGACGATTACGCTCATTGCGTAGTCGAGGTAGGACTGCTTCAGCTCGTCTTCGATATTGACCGGGAGGATTTCTTTGGCCAGTTCGCCCATGAGAAGCTCGATTCCTTTTTCTGGTGAAACTTCGAACATCCATCCGGGAGGAACGAAGCTCGCCGCTACCGGCACGTTTGCCTGGCAACGACTTACGACAAATCAACGAGTTATGTACTGGATCTGCGCAGTAGGGACGGCTACTGCATGCGCCCCTGGAAACCGCCGGATGTTACCACAATCGCCGCTAAGCACCTATCCTTTGAAAGCCCTGAAAACGAGCTTGTCTGTCGCAAGACCGCTGAGAAGCGCTTACAGGCCCGCTTAGCGCCCTTGCGACCAAAGTTCCGCCGGTCTTCAAACGGATCAGTGCAAGCGTTTGCGGCACATCAATTGAGCCATTTTTGCGGTGTCCGGGCGCTCGACAATGCCCTTTTCAGTGACGATCACGTCAATCAGGTCAGCCGGGGTGACGTCGAATACCGGGTTGAATGCATCGACATCTGCACCGACCCGTTGACCGCCCACTTCCAGCAGCTCACGACCGTCGCGCTCTTCAATGACGATTTCGTCACCGCTGGCCATGTCCATATCGATCGTCGAGCTGGGCGCGACCACCATGAAGCGCACACCGTGGTGCATGGCAGCTACAGCCAGATGGTAAGTACCGATCTTGTTGGCCACATCGCCATTGGCGGTGATGCGGTCGGCGCCCACGATCACCCAGGTAATGCCTTTGGTGCGCATCAAATGCGCAGCCGCCGAATCGGCATTGAGCGTCACGGGGATACCTTCGTTGGCCAGTTCCCAGGCGGTCAGCCGGGAGCCTTGCAACCATGGACGGGTTTCATCGGCGTAGACACGTTCGATCATCCCTTCCAGATGCGCCGCACGGATAACGCCCAGCGCGGTACCGAAACCACCGGTAGCAAGGGCCCCCGTGTTGCAGTGGGTCAGAACCGCCTGCAGGTTGCCCTGATTCTTGCGAATGAGGTCTGCACCCAGCTGAGCCATGGTCAGATTGGCTTCGCGATCGCTGAGGTGGATGGACACCGCTTCAGCCTCCAGCACCACCAGAGGATCATCGCTTTTCTTGATACGCTGCAGACGTTCGCGCATCCGGTTCAGTGCCCAGAACAGATTGACGGCCGTGGGACGCGAGTCTGCCAGCACTTTGAAATCTTCTTCCAGGGCCGCTTTCCAGTCACCCCCGGCGGCGATGCGGGCGCGAGCCCCCAGCACAACGCCATAAGCCGCGCTGATGCCGATAGCCGGTGCGCCACGGACAACCATTGAGCGAATGGCCTCGGCCACCCCCGCCGCGTTTTTATAAGCGAGCCAGGTTTCCTCGAAAGGCAAGATGCGCTGATCCAGCAGATACAGAGCGTCATCCCGCCAATCGATGGCTTTCACCTTCTCAGCAGCCAACAATCGATCGCGCATTGCACACTCCATACTCAAAAAACCCAAGCCGGACATCAAAAGCTGCCGATTATAGCGAGCCGTCGGCGAAGACGCTCGGGTATACTGCGCCGTCCCCATAATAAGCCCTGGAAGCCCAGTCATGCCTAACACCGCTGCCCCGCTCGACCTGCTGCTCCTGCCCGCCTGGCTGGTGCCGGTCGAACCCGCTGGCGTGGTGTTGAAGGATCATGGCCTGGGCATCCGCGATGGCTGCATCGTTTATATCGGCCCACGCGCCGAGGCCTTGAAACAAACGGCTCTGCAAACCCTTGAATTGCCTGAAATGCTGCTCAGCCCGGGATTGATCAACGCCCACGGGCACGCGGCCATGACCTTGTTCCGAGGGCTGGCCGACGATCTGCCGCTGATGACCTGGTTGCATGACCATATCTGGCCTGCGGAAAGCAAATGGGTGAGTGAGGATTTCATTCGCGACGGCACTGATCTGGCCATCGCCGAGCAGCTCAAAGGTGGCATTACCTGTTTCTCGGACATGTACTTCTACCCCTCGGTAGCAGCAGACCGCGTGCACAACAGCGGCATCCGCGCTCAGATCACCGTGCCGATTCTGGATTTTCCGATTCCTGGTGCACGGGATACCGACGAAGCCCTGCACATGGGCGTGCAGCTGTTCAATGATCTGGCCCATCACCCGCGCATAAAAATCGCCTTCGGCCCTCATGCACCGTACACCGTTGGCGACGAAAACCTGGAAAGGGTCCGGGTTATTGCCGATGAACTGGACGCCATGATCCAGATGCATGTTCACGAGACTGCCTTCGAAGTGGAGCAGGCTGTCGATCAGTCAGGTGAGCGCCCGCTGGCGCGCCTGAATCGTCTGGGCATGCTCGGCCCACGCTTTCAAGCCGTGCACATGACGCAAATAAACGATGACGATCTGGCGTTGCTGGTAGAAAGCAACACCAGCGTGATTCATTGCCCGGAATCAAACCTGAAACTGGCCAGCGGCTTCTGCCCGGTCGAACGACTGTGGCAGGCTGGCGTCAATGTAGCAGTAGGCACCGATGGTGCAGCCAGCAACAACGATCTGGATTTGCTGGGCGAGACCCGTACAGCAGCGCTGTTGGCCAAGGCCGTGGCGGGTTCGGCTGCCGCACTGGATGCTCATCGCGCGTTACGCATGGCTACGTTGAATGGCGCACGGGCGCTGGGTATTCAGAACGAAGTCGGCTCGCTGGAGATTGGCAAGGCTGCCGACATGGTCGCCTTCGACCTGTCAGGCCTGGCCCGCCAACCGATTTATGACCCGGTGTCGCAGCTTATATACGCTACCGGCCGCGACTGTGTCAGCCACGTCTGGGTCGCGGGCAAGCAACTGCTCGACGATCGCCGCCTGACCCGTATGGATGAACAGGCGCTGTGTGACACCGCAAAAGCCTGGGGCAAGCGTATTTCCGGGCGCACCGAATAAGACCGGGCTGGTTGCTCATCAGCCAGCCCGCTGCACGTATTTTGAGTTCAAGAGGACATCCCATGAGCAACGTCGATCACGCAGAAATCGCCAAATTCGAGGCATTGGCCCATCGCTGGTGGGACCGCAACAGCGAATTCAAGCCACTGCACGACATCAACCCGTTGCGGGTCAACTGGATCGACGAGCGCGTCAATCTGGCGGGCAAGAAGGTTCTGGACGTCGGTTGCGGCGGCGGAATTCTTTCCGAAGCCATGGCACTGCGTGGCGCGACCGTGACCGGTATTGACATGGGCGAAGCGCCACTGGCGGTCGCTCAGTTGCACCAGCTGGAATCTGGCGTACAGGTCGAATACCGGCAGATTACCGCCGAAGACCTGGCCGAAGAAATGCCTGAGCAGTTCGACGTCGTCACCTGCCTGGAAATGCTTGAGCACGTACCGGACCCGTCGTCGGTAATTCGCGCCTGCTACCGCATGGTCAAGCCAGGCGGCCAAGTGTTTTTCTCGACCATCAACCGCAACCCGAAGGCTTTTCTGTTCGCCATCGTCGGCGCGGAATACATCATGGGCCTGCTGCCGCGCGGCACCCATGACTTCAAGAAATTCATCCGCCCTTCCGAGCTGGGTGCCTGGAGCCGCGCCGCTGGCCTGCAGGTTAAAGACATCATCGGTCTGACCTACAACCCGCTGACCAAGCACTACAAGCTGGCTTCGGACGTCGACGTCAACTACATGATCCAGACGCTCCGGGAGGCATAAGCCATGCGTTTGAGAGCAGTTCTATTCGACATGGACGGTACCCTGCTCGATACCGCTCCGGATTTCATCGCCATTTGCCAGGCCATGCTTGCTGAACGCGGCTTGCCTGCTGTGCCGGACAAGCTGATCCGTGATGAGGTTTCCGGCGGTGCCAAGGCGATGGTCGCTGCGACCTTTGCCATGTCTCCGGATGCCGAGGGATTCGAGGCGCTGCGCCTTGAGTTCCTCGAACGCTACCAGCGCGACTGCGCCGTACACAGCAAGCTGTTCGACGGTATGGCGGAGTTGTTGGCCGATATCGAAAAGGCCAACCTGATCTGGGGCGTGGTCACCAACAAACCGGTGCGCTTCGCTCAGCCGATCATGGATCAACTGGGGCTGTCGCAACGCTCGGCCTTGCTGATCTGCCCGGATCACGTAACGCGCAGCAAACCCGATCCCGAGCCGCTGATCCTGGCCTGCAAGATGCTTGATCTGGATCCGGCAAGCGTGCTGTTTGTCGGAGATGATCTGCGTGACATCGAATCCGGCCGCGACGCGGGCACCAAAACCGCAGCGGTGCGTTACGGCTACATCCACCCCAGCGACAATCCTGATCACTGGGGTGCCGATGTGGTAGTGGATCACCCCCTGGAACTGCGCAAGGTGCTGGATAACGCGCTGTGTAGTTGCTGAAGGCACTTCAGAACTGCATGCAAAGCGCGACCTGTGGGAGCCGGGCTTGCCCGCGATAAAGCTGGACGCAATTGACTTGATGTCTGCGACGCTATTATCGCGGGCAAGCCCGGCTCCCACAGGGATCTGCGCAGGCCGCCAACCCGGTTTGAAGAGGTAACCCATGTTCGATTACTCCCCCCGCCCCGACCTGCTCACTGGTCGGGTGATTCTGGTCACTGGCGCTGGACGCGGCATTGGTGCTGCGGCTGCGAAAACCTACGCGGCACATGGCGCCACCGTTTTGTTGCTCGGTAAAACCGAAGCCAACCTGACTAACGTGTACGACGAAATCGAAGCCGCGGGCCATCCCAAGCCAGCAGTCATCCCTTTCGACCTGGAAGCCGCGCTGCCCCATCAATACGATGAACTGGCGGCCATGATCGAAAAAGAATTCGGCCACCTTGACGGCCTGCTGCACAACGCCTCGATCATCGGTCCGCGTACGCCGCTTGAGCAGCTATCTGGCGCGCATTTCATGCAGGTCATGCACATCAACGTCAACGCGATGTTCATGCTGACCAGCACGCTACTACCACTGCTCAAGCTGTCCAAAGATGCCTCGGTGGTCTTCACCTCCAGTAGCGTTGGCCGCAAGGGCCGAGCGTATTGGGGTGCTTACGGGGTTTCGAAGTTTGCGACGGAAGGCCTGATGCAAACCCTCGCCGACGAACTCGATACCGTGGCATCGGTGCGCTCCAACAGCATCAACCCTGGCGCCACACGCACCAGCATGCGCGCCCAGGCTTATCCGGCAGAAAACCCGCAGAACAACCCGACCCCGGAAGAAATCATGCCGGTCTATCTGTACCTGATGGGCCCGGACAGCAGCGACGTCAACGGCCAGGCCCTTAACGCGCAATAATATCCCCGCCCCCGCCGTGACGGAAAACCGTCATCGGCGGGTGACTGGCGAGTCCCGCAAGTCAAGGTTATGTCGCCCCTAGACGAAAACCTGCTTGCCAGCCCTCCCAAGCCCTTGTATTTAAAGCGTTATATTTAATTTCAAAGACTGGCACGACTTTCGCTCTGACTCAGCTTATCCAGCAATGCGCGCTGAGGAATGACGCCATGATTTCTCCTAAACCACCCAAAGCTATTAATTTTGATGCAGCCAAAATGAAACGACTGGGCATGCATCAACGACAGGTTCAGAACAACGTACAGCCGCCTGTCGGCTTGACGCAATTGGTGCAACAGCTCGGTCAGCAATTGCAAACCAGCCTGGAAGCGGAGCGAATCCTGGGGATGTTTTTCCGGGGTGTTCAGCGCGTGGTCCCGCTTGATGGGCTCAGCTACGAATACGCTGAAAGTGATCTGTACATGCAGATGGGCGAACGTGCTCCACACAGCATCAGTTACAACCTCAGTAATGAAGGCGAAGTTCTGGGCCTGTTTACCTTCGAGCGTAATGTGCGCTTCAGCGAAGAGGAATTTGCGGCGCTGGAATCCCTCATGACCTGCATACTGTTCCCGCTGCGTAACGCGCTGCTGTACCGGGCCGCCATGGAAAGTGCGTTGCGCGATCCGCTGACCGAGACTGGCAACCGCATGGCCATGGATCAAACCCTGGCTCGCGAAATAGAACTCGCACGACGCAACGCCCAGCCACTGTCAGTGCTGATGCTGGATATCGATCACTTCAAGCGCGTCAACGACACCTACGGCCACGCCACCGGCGATGACGTACTCAAATTCATCGCTCAGGCGATTAAAAGCGAGCTGAGAAACGTCGACCGGATATTTCGCTATGGCGGCGAAGAGTTTCTGGTCGTGCTGTCCAACACGGGTCGCGATGCAGCAGGTTTGATGGGGGAACGACTGCGTAAGGCAGCTCAAGAACTGATGCACCCAGGGCTGGATAAAACCCTGGAGTTGACGATCAGCCTCGGTGGCTCAACGCTGCTGCCGGCGGAGTCTGCCGGCAGCCTCATGCGGCGCGCCGATATCGCGCTGTACGTCGCGAAGCGACAAGGCCGTAATCGTCTCGCGATGGCAGGCTAAAACTCAGGTTTCCAGTTCGGCCACTCGCGTGCGAGGCGATTTGGCCTTTTCCAGCTGCATGCAGTGTTCCAGAAAGAGATACATGTAGTCATAACTCTTGGTGACTGCCTGCCGCAGTTCAGTCTGCAATTGCACGCTTGGGTTATTGCCCGCCAGCGTACAGATGATTTCCAGTGCCTCCCAAGGGTGCGAATCGTCATACTGCGCGTGCATCTTCAGCCACTTCATCGCACGCTTGCGCGACTCCTCGGGAAATCCGTCGGCGTATACGTCCGAGGAGCACACGACAGCCGCCCACTCCCCCGTGGCCCCTTCGATGGCGTAATTGGTCGCAGCCATACCCACCACCAATGAGTCAGACGAACTGGTGTGCCAGCACCAGTGACTCAGCGCATGCAACTCGGGAGACACGTGCTGAGCCTTGAGGTCATCAAGGCTGACACCGTGGGCATCCGCCCAATTTACCCAATAGTCAGCATGGTTAAGCTCCACGCGAATATTGCGCATCAACCAGCGGCGCGCCATGTCTTCGCCGGGATGACGGGCAAAGCGGGTCTTCGCCAGGCTGTTGGCCATGTAGATAGCGAACTGCTCAACCACCGGCCAGCCACCAATCAAATAATGACGCATGACTTTAGGGCTCAGGCGCCCGTCACGCATGCGTTGATAGAGCTCGTGCTCGACCACTCTGGATTTAGCGAAACTGCAATCAATGATCAATTGCTGTGCCCAAGCCGGATAACTGCTGGCTTCCATGAGCGGACCGGTTCTGCTGAAAGTATCGATCACTGTGTGGCTCCTTTTCGTGAAGTTAATGGCTTATCGGAATGTTCCTGGCGTGCTGAACAACAACGGGACGGCCCTTGAAGGGCGTGCATGAAGACTTTGGCACGTGAACAACTGAGGACGTTCAATCAGATATCCCTGAGCGAAGTCAACTCCGATCTCACGCAGTGCGATCTCGATCTGGGGCGTTTCGACGAATTCGGCAATGGTGCGCTTACCCATGACATGGCCAATGTGATTGATCACCTCGACCATGGCGCGGTTGATGGGGTTATCGAGCATGTCTTTGACGAAGCTGCCATCGATCTTCAGATAGTCCACTGGCAAGTGTTTGAGGTATGCAAACGACGACATGCCGGCACAGAAGTCGTCGAGGGAAAACTTGCAGCCCAGCGCCTTCAGATCGTTGATAAAACGGATCGCGCAACCCAGGTTGGCAATCGCGATGGTTTCGGTGATTTCGAAGCAAATCAATGACGGGGGGATGTCATAAGTCCGGAACTGCAGCTTCAGGTAATCAAGAAAAGCATCATCGCCTATGCTCGCCCCCGAGAGGTTGATCGCACACACCGTCATAGGTCCGGCGTAACGCTCAACATCCCGGCCCTGGGCAATGATCTCGAAAACATTGCGCACTACCCAGCGATCCAGTTGGGTCATCAAACCATAGCGCTCGGCAGCCGGAATGAAGTTCTCGGGCAAGATCATGCGCCCGGCCTCATCACGCAGGCGCAAGAGGATTTCGATATGCCCGCTGTCATCCTGAGCATGCTGGCCGATACCGGCGATCTGCTGGGAGAACAGACAGAAACGGTTCTCGTCCAGCGCCATGTGCAAACGCTGCACCCACGCCATCTCACCGAAGCGCATGGACACTTCGGAGTCCTCGGCGTGATAGACCTGAACGCGGTTACGACCTTTTTCCTTGGCCATGTAGCACGCCATATCTGCCGAACGCAGCAACGCCTCCAGCGTCGTTGGAAGTTGAGAAATATGCACCAGGCCAATACTGACCGTGCTGACAAACGGCCTGCCCTTCCAGACAAAGTTCAGGCTCTGAACAGTCTGGCGCAAGGACTCCGCAATCGTTTCAGCCGTCTCCGGCGGGCAGTTCTCCAGCAAAATGCCGAACTCGTCACCGCCTAACCGTGCAAGCGTGTCGCCTTCACGCAAGCCCTGTTGCAGCACCGTGCAAATATGCCGCAGCAGTTCGTCACCGGCCGCATGACCGCTGGTGTCGTTGACCAGCTTGAACTGATCCAGATCCAGGTACATCACGGAATGCTGGCTCGCTTGCCGGGCCAACCCATCAAGCGCCTGTTCCAGGCGATATTCAAACTCACGTCTGTTGGCCAGTCCGGTCAGTGCATCGTGGGTCGCCTGCCAGGACAGATTGGCGATGTACTGCCGCTCCCGCGTCATGTCGTGCAGCACCAGCACCGTGCCGCTGACCCTGCCATCGGTAAAGATCGGCGACCCGACCAACGCCACTGAAACGGTGCTGCCGTCCAGACGCTGGATGAGTTTTGAATGCTCGCTGCCACCGCTGAGCTGACCACTGAGAATATGCTCGATCAGGGTTGAGCTGTCTTTGCGGTCATTTTCGTCAAGCAGGTTGAATAACGCCGCAAGCGGGAGACCACTGGCCTGAAAGTTTTTCCAGTGGGTCAGCCCTTCAGCAGCCGGGTTCATGTAAACGATAGCGCCCTCGACGTCAGTCGTAATCACGCCATCACCAATCGACTCCAACGTGACCTGCGCACGCTCTTTCTCCACCTGAAGGGCATCTGCGAAGGCATGGCGCTGAGTCAATAGTTTGTGCGTCCTGAGCAACGCCAGAATAATCAGCACCACCGCCGTCGCCAGGTTAATGACCAGCAGTAATCGCAGAATCCCTCGGGAGCCTTCGCTCAGGGCGTTACTGAACGCTCTGGCTACTGGCGTCACGCTTTCATTGATGGCGGTGATTTGGGCGCGCCATTCATTAATTTCGGCCTCGGTAGCTGCGCCCGACGAAATACGTTCATGCATCTGATGAGCAAGCGTATCCAGCTGGATCAGAAAGTCATCGCCCAGCCGCCATTGGTCGACGGCTTTTTTCATGTAACCCAATTCACGAAAATTCACATACAGCCAGATGACACTCGCGGCGTCATCAGGATGATTCCCGCCTTGCAGGAAGCCATCTGTCGCTTTTTTGATATCCGGAACCGGCTGATCCAGCGCTACGCGAAGCGCGTGGCCGCCCTCGGGTATTGAAATCGCCTGCTCGTAGCGCTGGAAATTGATCTCTTCGTGGCCATTGGCGTAGAGATTCAGGTAATAAATGGCGTCTTTCTGCCCCTTGGACCATAGGCTTTCGCCGCCGACATAGCTGCGCACGGCTGAAAGCATGTAGAGGCTGACACCCCCCAATAACGCCTGAAACAGCGCGACAGCGATAAATGGCCATACGATGCCCAACAGGCGGGGCTTTTCGAGGATCCGCTTTTGCTTCATGGGTTCCCTTTCATAAGCGATGCCAGATGCTCATCAAGCTGTCTTCAATTCATCCTGCCCAGAGACTAGGTCAAATCCATGAAACCGTTCAGGGAATTTTCTTGAATCTGAAACACACTACCGCCTCGCATGATGGAATCGCGATGCAGTGCACATAAAGAGAAATCAGCGAGCGTTACATGGGTGAAAGAACGCTGTTAACGCGGTGTTACCAACTACCAAGAAAGACCCTAAATGGGATTCTGGCAAGTAACCGTGGGAATTA
The DNA here is from genome assembly GCF_021147825.1 of Pseudomonas quasicaspiana. Taxonomy (NCBI): domain Bacteria; kingdom Pseudomonadati; phylum Pseudomonadota; class Gammaproteobacteria; order Pseudomonadales; family Pseudomonadaceae; genus Pseudomonas; species Pseudomonas quasicaspiana. Next base: position 71,961 of record NZ_JAGTPI010000003.1, on the reverse strand, counting down.
AATGTGCTGCAGATGACCGTAAAGCTTTGCGTACAGCCCACCTTCAGCAATTAATTGCTGATGATCGCCCTGCTCTGCAATACGACCACCGTCGAAAACCAGCACTTTATCGGCCTGCTTCACCGCGGATAAACGGTGAGCAATGATCAATGTGGTGCGGCCACTGAGAAACCGCGACAGCGCCTGATGCAGGCTGTATTCCGTTGCGGCGTCGAGTGCCGAGGTGGCCTCGTCGAGGATCACTACGCAGGGATCGGCCAATACCATCCGGGCGATAGCCAGACGCTGACGCTGACCGCCAGACAGTCGCACACCCGAGCGTCCCACAACACTGTCGAGCCCTTGCGGCAAGCTGCGAATGGTCGATTCGAGCTGGGCGATTTCCAGCGCTCGCCAACACGCTTCGTCGCTGCGCTCGCGGCCCATGGTCAGGTTGGCACGTACCGTATCGTTGAACAGTGCCGGATGCTGAAGCACCACCGCAACATTCTCCCGAATGGTTTCCAGACCGATCTCCTGCTGGGTGGCGCCACCAAAGCTGATCGTGCCGGCCTGTGGCGTGTACAACCCAAGTAGCAGTTGCACCAAAGTACTTTTACCGCCGCCACTGGCACCCACAACGGCGATCTTCTCACCCGGAGCAATCGTCAGGTTCAGTTGATCGAGAATATTCTCTTCACCGTAACCGAAGCTCAAACCACGCACTTCAATGCCCACGGTTTTCTGACCGGCGAACGGATTGACGCCTCCCGGATACTGCGGCTCATCGGCACGCGCGAGCAGTTCGTTGATTCGGGTCAGCGCCCCGCCTGCGGCGTAATAGGCGTATTGCAGATTAAGTAGCTGTTCCACCGGCCCGATCATGAACCAGAGGTAGCTGAACACCGCCAACATGTGGCCGATGGACAGATCAGAAAACAGCACCGTCAACATGGCCGCGGCGCGAAACACATCGATCCCGAACTGGAACAGCAGCCCACTGGCCCGATTGGACGCGTCACTCTTCCATTGCGAAGCGGTGGCGTAATCACGGACTTCCCGGGCACGCACGCCCAGACGACCGAGGAAATAGCCCTGGCGATTACCGGCGCGGACTTCCTGAATCGAGTCCAGCGTTTCAGTCAGAGCCTGGGTGAACCGCGAGGTGCTGTCGTTCTCCTGCTTTTTGAGGTGTTTGACCCGCTTGCCCAATTGCACCGTGGCGTAAATCACCAGCGGATTGAACAGCAGAATCAGCAGCGCCAGCTTCCAGTGCATCCACATCAGAATCGATGCGGTGCCCGTCAGCGTCAGCATCGCCACCAGAAAACGGCTCAGCGTGTCACCGATGAATTTATCCAGCGTATCCAGATCGGTGACCAGATGCGCAGTCACCGTGCCACCGCCCAGGCTTTCGTATTCCCCCAGAGAGATGCGCTTCAGGCGCTCGATCAGGCGAATTCGTACGCGATACACAATGTCTTTGGACAGCCGTGCAAACAGCTTGGCCTGCACGACGTTGAACACCAGCGCGCCAAGACGCAGACCAAAGGTGAACAGCAGCATCAGGCCGATATAACCCGCTGGTTTTTGCAGGCTGTCGGGCAGGAAGTGATTCATGAACTTCAGCGCGCTGTCGCCGTGCCCCAACAACACCTCATCCACCAGCAAGGGCAACAGCAGAGGGATCGGCACGGTACACAGCGTAGCCAGCACCGCCACACCATTGGCGATCCACAGCGCTTTTTTATGACGTGAAGCCAAGCGACGAATCTGCGCCCAACTCAAGCGGTTGAACGTCACGCTGGACTCGTCCCGATCAGTTTTAAGAGGGTCAGGCACTGGCAGCACGCTCAAGCCAGCGGCCCAATAAAGGCGAGAGTTCTTCCAGCGACTGGTAGCCATTGGTCAACAACGCCAGTTGACCGTTGCGCTCAGCCAGCAAGGTCGGGAAACCCGCGATACCCAGATCCTGGACCCAGGCGAAGTCTGCCTGGGTTGCGGCCAACTGTTCGGCGCTGTCGAAGGCTGCGGCGAATTCGATACGCGGCAAGCCAGCCTGCTCGGCAAGCTCAGCCAGCACCGCGGCACGCGTGACGTCACGTCCCTCGATATAGAACGCCTGCTGAATCAGCCCGACCAGCTTCCAGGCAAAGTCCGGCTCAAGATGACGCGCGGCGACGATGGCCCGGCATGCAGGCTCGGTGTCATAGACAAAACCGTCGGGCAACGCATCGTCGAAACGAAACGTCTGCCCGGTGGTTTTCTCAACCGCTTGCCAGTGCTCAAGGATGTAACGGCGAGTGGTCGGATCGAGCGCCGCCCCGCTACCGGTGCGCAAACCACCCATCACCAGATGCAATGTCACACCACTCGCCTGCGCTTGTTGAACCAGCGCTTGCGCCACAGGAGCAAACCCCCAGCACCAGGAGCACATCGGGTCCATTACATAAAGCAGGCGGGTGGACATGGATCAGGCCTCGTCTGGCTGGCGGTCTTCCAAACGGTAATTACGACCGATTGGGTGTGGCTGATTACGTGCTTTGGCCAGTTCGATCTGCTTCTGGCGGTCGATGGCGCTGCGACGAGTTTTCTCGCTCAGGCTGTCCCAGCAATAAGGGCAACTGATCCCCGCCGAGTAATGCTCACTGGCACGGTCTTCAGCGCTGATCGGCGTGCGGCACGCGTGACATTGATCGTAGTCGCCCTCGGTCAGGTCATGGCGGACAGTGACACGATTGTCGAACACAAAACACTCGCCACGCCACAGGCTTTCATCCTGCGGGACCTCTTCGAGGTATTTGAGAATGCCGCCCTTGAGGTGATAGACCTCGCCGTATCCTTCACCGAGCATGTAGCTGGAAGCTTTTTCGCAGCGGATGCCGCCGGTGCAGAACATCGCGACTTTCTTGTGCACTTCGGGATTGAAGTGTTCCTTGATGTACTCGGGAAACTCGCGAAAGCTGGTGGTCTTGGGGTCGATGGCGCCTTCGAACGTGCCGATGGACACTTCGTAGTCGTTACGGGTGTCGATGACCAGCACTTCCGGGTCGCTGATGATGGAGTTCCAGTCTTTGGGTTCGACGTAGGTGCCGACGGCTTTATTGGGGTCTACACCTTCAACACCCAGGGTCACGATTTCTTTCTTCAGTTTGACTTTGGTGCGATAGAACGGCTGCTCGTCGCAGTACGATTCCTTGTGATCGATGTCGATCATGCGCGGGTCGTTCTTGAGCCAGGCCATCAGGCCATCGATGCCTTCACGGCTACCGGATACGGTGCCGTTGATGCCTTCTTCGGCGATCAGCAAGGTGCCTTTGATGCCGTTGTCGACCATCGACTGGAGCAGCGGCTCGCGCAGTTCGACGTAGTCGCTGAGGGTGACGAATTTGTATAGCGCCGCTACGACGATGGGCTGATTCATCGGCTGTTGTGTCATGTGTATCTCCAGGTGGCGACCCTCGCAAAGGGCCTACCGGATAGAAAGTAATTCAATAAAAACGCGCAGGGTGTGCAGCGCGGGGCGGATTCTAGCAAAGATGGGGGGATGGGTGGGATCGAGGGGAGTGAATCAAATAGCGGAGCGGCTTGGACTTGTATGAATATCCGTTAGTTGGGCAACGGCTGGTTTGGGGTTGCGCCCTTACGGCGCCTCACTTTTGGGGCCCAAAAGTAAGCAAAAGGCTCTTGCCCCACCACTCGGCCCCTCGCTGTCGCTCGGTGTACCCGCCCGCAGATCCTGAACCGTGGGCCGCCGCAACGGGCCATCCATGGCCCAATGCGGCTAACCCGGCGTCCTGCCGGGTTACCCACGGTTCAGAATCTGCGTTCGGCCAGCGTGGTTTAACGGGGCGCCTAAGATCAAAATCAAAAGCAGATCAAAAGCAGATCAAGAGCAGATCAAGAGCAGCGATTTCACCTCGTACTGGTAGGAGCGAACTTGTTCGCGAGACGTCAGCACAGCCAACACAGACGTCGTCTGAAACACCGCTTCGCAGCCTTCGGCAGCTCCTACAGAATGTCGGCAAACCCAATAAAACAGGTCGGCTGTCAGGCCGCCGCGCTTTTGATTTTGATCTGAGGCGCCCCGTTAAATCACGCTGGCCGAACGCGGATTTGAAACCGTGGGTAACCCGGCAGGACGCCGGGTTAGCCGCATTGGGCCATGGATGGCCCGTTGCGGCGGCCCACGGTTTCAGATCTGCGGGCGGGTACACCGAGCGACAGCGAGGTGCCGAGTGATGGGGCAAGAGCGTTTTGCTTACTTTTGCGCTGTTCAAAAGTGAGGCGCTGTAAAAGCGCAACCAATATCAGCCATTACCCGACATCGGATATGTACACAAAACAGCTGTCAGTCACCACCCGCACAAACAGGCGAAACCGGCGCAGCGCCGGTTTTCGCCCACTCGACCGGCGTATAGGTGTGCAACGCCAGGGCATGAAACTCGCCCATCAAGCCGCCCAGAATGCCGTAGACCTTCTGGTGCCGCTTGACAGCGTTAAGCCCCTCGAATTGCTCACTGACAATCACAGCCTTGTAGTGAGTCTGCTCGCCACGGCTATGCATATGGCTCTCATCAAGCACTTGCAAATGCAATGGTTGAAACACAGCCAGCGCCGACTCGATTCGCGTTTGCATAGTCATGACAGGCTTCGCTTATCAGGGCTTTTTGGCAGGAGCAGGAGCGGCTTTCTTGGAAGGCTCCAGTTCAGTCGTCATGTCAGCCAGCAGCTTGTTGACGACAGGAACAGCGCTTTCCAGCTTGCCCTGAGTCAACTGAGCAGATTGCTGAGTCAGCTCAGGCATCTTGGTCAGAACCTTCTTGCCCAATGGAGACTGGTAAAACGCAACCAGATCCTTCAACTCACTTTCAGTGAAGTTCGCCGTGTAAAGCTTGACCATATCCGGCTTCAGCTTGTTCCAGCCGATGGCCTGGTCCAAAGCAGCGTTGGCTTTGGCCTGGTAAGTTTCGAGAACGGCTTTTTTAGCCTCTGGTGCTTTGGTTTCGGCGAAACGCTGAGCAAACATCTGTTGTACTTGCATGTACACCGGGGTGCCCAGCTTGTCGGCGTTAGCCAGTTTCAAGAAGGTTTCAGCGCTGGCGTTGTGGCTGGCGGTATCGGCAAGAACCTGGCCGCTGGCACATACCAGAACAGCCGCAGTACAGATGGCGCGAAGACGGGTCATCGAGTTTCCTTTCTAGCAGTCGAGGCAGAACCTCAGGGCCGACCATTCTGCGCCCATGTCTGCTTTTGGCTCAACCCCTGACTGCCCAAGCGGTTAAAAACCACGATCGGGGGAACCCAGATAGGATCATGGAGCCTAAACTGCGCATACAAACTTAAGGAGTGAGTCCAGTGAGCCGCACAGAAACCGATAGCATTGGTCCGATCGACGTTCCCGATGACGCTTACTGGGGAGCTCAGACTCAACGCTCACTGATCAATTTCGCCATTGGCGACGAGCACATGCCGTTGCCGGTGCTGCATGCTCTGGCCCTGATCAAGAAGGCCGCCGCCCGGGTCAATGACCGCAACGGTGACCTGCCCGCAGACATCGCGCGGCTGATCGAACAAGCCGCCAACGAAGTGCTCGCGGGCGAGCTGGACTCGCAATTCCCGCTGGTGGTCTGGCAGACCGGCAGTGGCACCCAGAGCAACATGAACGTCAACGAAGTCATCGCCGGCCGGGCCAACGAACTGGCGGGTCAGGGACGCGGCGGCAAGACGCCCGTGCATCCAAACGACCACGTCAACCGCTCGCAAAGCTCCAACGATTGCTTCCCGACCGCCATGCATATCGCGGCTGCGCAGGCCGTCAAAGAACAGCTGTTGCCAGCGATTGCAGAGCTGTCCTCGGGCCTGGCCGAGCAGTCGGCACGCCACATGAAGCTGGTGAAAACCGGGCGCACGCACATGATGGACGCGACACCGATCACCTTCGGCCAAGAGCTGTCGGCCTATGTCGCACAACTGGACTATGCCGAGAAAGCCATTCGCGCCACCCTCCCCGCGGTCTACGAACTGGCTCAGGGCGGAACGGCAGTTGGCACCGGTTTGAATGCGCCCCACGGTTTTGCTGAAGCCGTGGCTGCAGAGTTGGCGGCGTTGTCAGGTCTGCCATTCGTGACCGCACCTAACAAATTCGCCGCACTGGCGGGCCACGAACCGTTGATGGCCTTGTCCGGCGCGCTGAAAACCCTGGCCGGGACGCTGATGAAAATCGCCAACGACCTGCGCTTGCTGGGCTCCGGTCCCCGGGCCGGGTTTGCCGAGGTGAAGCTCCCTGCCAATGAACCTGGCAGTTCAATCATGCCAGGCAAGGTCAACCCGACGCAGTGCGAAGCGCTGTCGATGCTGGCCTGTCAGGTGATGGGTAATGACGTCACTATCGGTTTCGCCGCCAGCCAGGGCCACCTGCAATTGAACGTGTTCAAGCCCGTGCTGATTCATAACCTGCTTCAGTCGATTCGCTTGCTGGGTGATGGCTGCCGTAACTTCAACGAGCATTGCGTGGCGGGCATGGAACCCGATGCCGGGAAAATGGCTGAACATCTCGAACGTGGCTTGATGCTGGTGACGGCGTTGAACCCGCATATCGGTTATGACAAGTCCGCACAAATCGCCAAAAAAGCGTACAGCGAAGGTCTTACCCTGCGTGAAGCGGCACTGGCGCTGGGCTACCTCACCGATGAACAGTTCGACGCCTGGGTGCGACCGGAAAAAATGCTCGAGGCAGGCAGTAATGGTTGAGGCCCGACACGGCGCGACACGGCTGGAAGGTGACGGCAAACGGATTCTGATGATTTTCGGTACGCCGAAAAGCGCCAGCTTCGGCCATGCCTTGGGCGAAGCCTATGCACAAGGTGCCCGCAGCGGCGGGCATGTGGTGCGCATGCTGAAACTGAGCGAACTGGATTTCGACCCGGTGCTGCATAACGGTTATCAGCAAAGTCAGATGCTTGAGCATGACTTGCTGGAAGCCCAGCGCGAGATCCATTGGGCTGAGCATCTGGTGTTTGTCTATCCGGTCTGGTGGGGCGGCTTGCCGAGCCTGCTGACAGGGTTTCTGGACCGGGTGCTGATGCCCGGTTTTGCCTTCAAGAGCCATGGCCGCAAGAGTGCGGCTAACGAATTGCTCAGAGGCCGCACGGCGGAACTGCTGGTCACGATGGACACACCGCCGCGCTACTTCCGATGGGTATATGGTGCCCCGGCACATCGGCAGATGGTCCGCACCGTATTGGCCTTCTGTGGCATCAAGACCAAACGCCTCAGCGAGTTTGCGCCGGTGCAGACTTCGACTGAGGAGCAACGTCAGCAGTGGCTCAAAAAAGCCGAACAGCTCGGTAAACGCTAAACCTGACTCGCCAGCCTGGCTTTGCGCGCGCGCAGGCCAGCCAGCAAAGACGGCCCTAGCGCTACCACCGCCGAACCCACTACTACCAGCACTGCCCCGCCATATCCCAACGCGTTGATATCCTCATGTTTGACGAAATCCGGCCACAGCCAGGCGGCGACGGCAACCGATGCGAAGGTCACTAACGGCGTCAACGCGAGGGTTGCACTGACCCGGGATGCTTCCCAATGGGCCAGCGCTTCAGCAAACGCACCATAGGCAACCAGGGTATTCAGGCAGCATGCCAGCAACAGCCAGCCCTGCACCGGGCTTAGCAGTAATGCTTCCATCGGATGCGCCCAAGGTGTGATCACCAAAGCGCAAAACAGGTAGATCACCATCATCACCTGGAATGAATTCCACACGGTCAACAGTTGCTTCTGGCTCAGGCCATAGAACGTCCAGACTGTCGCCGCCAGGAAAGCAATCAGTACGCCTGTGGTGTATTCGCTCATGGATGTCAGCAGTTCTGCGAGCCGCTGATTGAAGAACAACGTAAAACCGATCAGCAACACCGCCAGACCAAAGCCCTGAGCAATGGTAAAGCGCTCCTTGAACAGGAAAACGCTGCCGATCAGCAGCAGGATCGGCCCCACCTGAATGATCAATTGCGCGGTGCCGGGGCTGAGAATCTGCAGGCCAAGCAGGTACAGGATGTAATTGCCGACCAGACCGAAGACTGCCAGCGCCACGAGGCCTTTACCGCGCATGCCCAGCGCTTTGAAACTGGGCAATTGCCGTTTCGCGGCCAGCCAGATGAACAACAACATCCCCGATACCATCAGCCGAAACCAGGTCACTGTGACCGGGTCCATCACCTGCAGAACCTGCTTGAGCTTGATCGGCAGAATGCCCCACAGGAACGCGGTAACCAGCGCCAGACAAAGGCCATAGACCCAGCGGCCAGAAGAAATATGCATGAAGAAAAAGTCCCGGATATAAAGCAGGGAGACAGTCTAGGCCCTACGAGCCTGACGACACAGTTACAGTTGCGCAGTGAGAACGCTGACAAGTGTTTTAGTCAGCCTCGACCTGGCGCGGTTCAACATGATTACGCTGGTAGGTTTCATCGCCCATGGCTGCGATCTGCTGGTCGATCAGCGCCTCAAAGGGCACTAGCAAGGGCGCGAATGAACGCGGGGCCTCAATAATCTGCAAGGCGCAGGTGATCGCTTCCAGTGTCGAAAGCGCGTCCGGCCCCGGTGCTTTTCGCAGGCGGTAGCGCGATTCAGGGGCCGTGGTCAGCGTCACTCGCGGCAGCGCGGCCAGCTCCGGATTCAGATGCAACAGCTTGCGCGCCTTGCGCCAGGTTCCGTCCGGGACCACCAACAGAATCGGCAGACTGTCCACTGGTTGCGCCACCAGATTCTCCGCGCCCTCCCCCGGGAACAATAGACACGGTCGATAGCCCGGCGGATTGAGCAACGCGTGCAAATCCTCGAAAACCTCACCCACTACCCACTGGGAATTGTTCAGTCCCAGCGCCGCCAACCGCGCGGTATTCAGCGCATGGTTCACTTCACTGGGATGCTGCAGGATCAGAACACGGGTGCGGCTGTCCAGCTGTGGGATCAGTGAGCACAGGCAATGGCTTTCGGGACGCAGACAACGTTCGCAGCGCGGGCGGGACATCGGTGTTCCTCAGATCGGGTTGAGTTGCGCTTTGAGCAAGTCGCGGAAAGTCTGGATCAACGGCTCACGACTACGTCCGCGCCGCACGATCATGGAGAACGGTGCCTGATAGCCAAACGTTGCTGGCAGCAGAACACGTAGATGACCAGAGTCCACCCAGGATTGCGCGTAGTGCTCAGGCAAGTAACCGATGTAAGCGCCCGACAGCACCAGAATCAATTGCGCCTCCATGCTTTCCACGGTGGCAGCGCTGTGCTTGAAACCGTGCCGGGCCAGCTCTGCCTGGCTCCAGTAACCGCGCCCGACCATCCGTTGCTGGGCGATGACAGGCTCAGGGATACGCCGTTCGGTAAACAACGGGTGGCGATTACTGCAGTACAGCCAGTGCTGCTCGCGATACAACGGCTGATAAAGCAAGCCGTTCATGCGCGTGGAAAACGAGCCGATGGCCAGATCCAGACGGTTATCCAGCACACCCAGTTGCAACTCATAAGGGCTCATCACTGACAGATGCAAATGCACGGCGGGATGTTCGGCGCTGTACGCACCGATCACTTCGGCAAACGGCAAAGCCCGGTCGCTGACGGTGGAGTCCAGCACCCCGAGGTTCAGGGTGCCGCGCAGTTCACCCTTGAGCGCTGCGGCGTAGAGCTCGAAGCCTTCCAGCTCGCCGAGCAGGCGCAAAGTTTCCTGATGGAACAGCTCTCCCTTGCTGGTCAGGCTGAAACCACCCCGGCCTCGATGACACAAGACGATCCCCAGCGCGGCTTCAAGTTGACTCATATAAGTACTGATCGCCGAAGTGGACAGGTTCAATTCCTGTTGCGCACTGGCAAAGCCTTGATGACGCACCACACTGGCGAAAATCCGCAGGAGTTTGAGGTCGGGTAAAGCGCTGGGCATGGAGGGGTCCGGTAGAAAAAGATCGCACGTCGTGTTGTGTAGGAGCTGCCGAAGGCTGCGAATTCAGTTGTCCTGTTACACCGCTTTCGCAGCCTTCGGCAGCTCCTACAGATATCAACCCGGCTCTAAAACAGAGTTGATCCCTATCTGGATAGGTCCCGCAGCTTAGCCCAAAACGGCTTTAGTTCTGAAATTCCTGAACTAAGTATTTCGCTCCAGCGATTGTTCCTCGCTCCCATGCTTTGCAAAATTGCCTCATTGAAACCAACGCTGAGGCATTCTCGTGGACAAGATTTTTCACCAGCCACTGGGCGGCAACGAAATGCCGCGCTTCGCCGGTATCGCCACCATGATGCGCTTGCCGCATTTGCAAACCGCAGCAGGTCTGGATGCCGCATTTGTCGGGGTTCCCCTGGATATTGGCACCTCGCTGCGCGCCGGCACCCGCTTCGGTCCTCGCGAAATCCGCGCCGAATCGGTGATGATCCGTCCCTACAACATGGCCACCGGCGCTGCGCCGTTTGACTCGCTGTCCGTAGCGGACATCGGCGACGTAGCCATCAATACGTTCAACCTTCTGGATGCCGTACGCATCATCGAAGAGGCGTACGACGAAATCCTCGGCCACGACGTGATCCCTCTGACACTGGGTGGCGACCACACCATCACCCTGCCCATCCTGCGGGCCATCCACAAGAAGCACGGCAAGGTCGGTCTGGTGCATATCGACGCCCACGCCGACGTCAACGACCACATGTTTGGCGAAAAGATTGCCCACGGCACCACGTTCCGCCGTGCCGTTGAAGAGGGTCTGCTGGACTGTGACCGCGTTGTGCAGATTGGCCTGCGCGCTCAGGGTTACACCGCCGAAGACTTCAACTGGAGCCGCAAGCAGGGTTTCCGCGTAGTCCAGGCCGAGGAATGCTGGCACAAGTCGCTTGCGCCTTTGATGGCTGAAGTGCGGGAGAAAGTCGGCGGCGGCCCGGTTTATCTGAGTTTCGACATCGATGGCATCGACCCAGCCTGGGCACCTGGTACCGGCACCCCGGAAATCGGCGGGCTGACCACGATTCAAGCCATCGAGATCATTCGTGGCTGCCAGGGTCTAGATCTGATCGGTTGCGATCTGGTGGAAGTCTCGCCGCCCTACGACACCACAGGTAACACCTCGTTATTAGGTGCCAACCTGCTTTATGAAATGCTCTGTGTTTTACCGGGCGTTGCTCATCGCTGAGCTGTATCTCTGCGCAAAAAGGATGCCTCAGCGCATCCTTTTTTATTTCCCGTGAACACGACAGATGGCGAGGATATTGGCGAATATGAGCTAGCCTTAAAGGCATAGCCGAATGGACACTCCCCTTGTTTTATGGAAGTCAGGGCTGATCCTCCAACGACAGAACAGGGGATTATCATGGATCGTGACGAAGTGCGAAGGTACGTCGAGGGAGCCCTTGGGGTGATCCTCGTCGACAAATCAGTGATTAGAGAGAGCCGAACGCTCGAAGACCTTGTTCTTGACGAAGAAGACATTGATGAGCTTTTCAAGAAGCTTCACGAATCTGGAATCAACGTCAAGAAACGGGAAAAAGAGGAAGCGTTGAAGCACCCCGAAAGCACAACAGTGATGGCGTTGATTGATCACATCTTTGTGAGCTTGCAGAAATGACAGCGTGTCGTGTTACTCAACGGAAAACACGCTTTCGGGTAGTTTCAGGTAATCAAGACCTGAACGCTACGACGACGGGACGCGGTCGCGTCCCGGGAGGGATGGCGCGGTACTGACTACCGACGCTGAGGCTGACGGCGCCGTTTGTCGTCGGTGCGCAACGGTACAGGTTGCAATTTAGGGCGCTCGATCAAACCCAGAGCAACCCCGAGATCATGAAGCCAATCTTGCAATTTAGTGTCCATATAGCCCCCCTTCAGGGAAATACTTAACGGCTGGTTCTCAAGCCGCTTGTTACAGATAAATAGTAGTGCCGAATCACACTTTACGCCTGCTCACGCAGTCTTGCGGAAAAACATCTTTCACGATGTGTTCAATGTGACATTTCTTGTGTCGATGCCGCGTATTTATGCGACAGACGGTGACACCGCGCAGCCCTTCTCGCACGGCAGGAGCGAACTTGTTCGCGAGGCGTCAGGCCTGAAACACCGCGCAGCCCCTATCGCCAACAAGTTGCCTCCTACCCGAACAACCTGACACCACACCACCCGGTAGGAGCGAACTTGTTCGCGAGGCGTCATGCCTGAACACCGCGCAGCCCCTATCGCCAACAAGTTGCCTCCTACCCGAACAACCTGACACCCCGCCACCCGGCAGGAGCGAACTTGTTCGCGAGGCGTCAGGCCTGAAACACCGCGCAGCCCCTTCTCGCCAACAAGTTGGCTCCCACCCGAACAACCTGACACCGCGCCACCCGGCAGGAGCGAACTTGTTCGCGAGACGTCAGGCCTGAAACACCGCCCAGCCCCTATCGCCAACAAGTTGCCTCCTACCCGAACAACCTGACACCCCACACCCGGTAGGAGCGAACTTGTTCGCGAGGCCTCATGCCTGAAACACCGCGCAGCCCCTATCGCCAACAAGTTGCCTCCTACCCGAACAACCTGACACCCCGCCACCCGGCAGGAGCGAACTTGTTCGCGAGGCGTCATGTCTGAAACACCGCGCAGCCCCTATCGCCAACAAGTTGCCTCCTACCCGAACAACCTGACACCCCACCACCCGGTAGGAGCGAACTTGTTCGCGAGGCGATTCAACTGGCAAACCACGTAGTCCTTCTCGCTAACAATCGGGAGGCATTCCGACGATGAACGATGACGAGGTCAGCCAAGAACAAACCCGTCCATCACTCCGGCAGCTGCACCAGCCCCTCATCATCGGTCATTGCCTTCTCCAGCAAGTCAGCAGGCAGGTTCTTGCTGGCCCGGGCGCCGAGTAGCTTGAGCTGCTCACTGCGGCTTACCAGGTTGCCGCGCCCGTCAGTCAGTTTGTTGCGGGCGGCGCTATAAGCCTTGTCCAGTTGCTGCAGGCGACTGCCGACTTCATCCAGATCCTGAATGAACAACACGAACTTGTCATATAGCCAACCGGCACGCTCGGCGATTTCCCGGGCGTTCTGGCTTTGACGCTCCTGCTTCCAAAGGCTGTCGATGACCCGCAAGGTAGCCAGCAAGGTGGTCGGACTGACGATCACGATGTTGCGATCAAAGGCTTCCTGAAACAGATTTGGCTCAGCTTGCAGTGCAGCGGAAAAGGCCGCTTCTATTGGCACAAACAGCAGGACGAAATCCAGGCTGTGCAGCCCTTCAAGACGCTTGTAATCCTTGCCGGACAAGCCTTTGACATGATTACGCAGCGAAAGCACATGCTGCTTCAGGGCGGTCTGACCGATCACATCGTCGTCGGCACTGATGTACTGCTGATAGGCCGTCAGGCTGACCTTGGCATCCACCACCACTTGTTTATCGCCGGGCAACATGATCAGCACATCAGGCTGAAAGCGCTCGCCGTCCGGTCCCTTCAGGCTGACCTGAGTCTGATATTCGCGACCCTTTTCAAGACCGGCATGCTCAAGCACACGCTCAAGAATCAGTTCCCCCCAGTTACCCTGGGTTTTCTGCCCTTTGAGGGCGCGTGTCAGATTGGTCGCTTCATCGCTGAGTCGCAGATTGAGCTGCTGCAGCCGCTCCAGTTCTTTGCCCAGAGAAAAACGTTCACGGGCTTCGGCCTGATAACTCTCCTCCACACGTTTTTCGAATGACTGAATGCGCTCTTTAAGAGGATCAAGCAGTTGGCCGAGCTGCTGCTGGCTGGTCTCGGCAAAACGCTGTTCGCGCTCATCAAAAATCTTGCTGGCCATTTCCGCGAACTGAGCCCGGAGCTCATCCCGGGAACTCTGCAGATCGTTCAGGCGTTGCTGATGATTTTCCTGTTGTTCGCGAAGCTCGGCAGTCAATGCAGCGCATTGCACATCCAGACGGCGCAATTCCGCTTCTTTATTAGTGCGCTCATGGTGCCAGTCCTGGGCAGCGGCCTGGGCGTTATCGCGCTCATGGCGCAGCAACTCGACTTCACGACGCGTTGCGGCCAGATCAGCTTGCTTGACGGAGTTGGCCTGACTCAGATCACTGATCTCGTCACGGCAGGCATCCAGTTGCGCATTCAACCCGTCCTGAGCCATCTGTGCAGTGCTCAGTCGCTCGTCGAGCAGCGCGGTGTCCGCTTGTTGCTGAGTCAGTTTGCGCTGCAGCTGCCAGGCCAAAACCAATAGTGGCAACGCCGCTGCACCTAGCCCAAGAAGCAGGCTGTTCAAATCCATTGCCATAGGGACTCCAGGATGCCGGATTCATGCAGCATTATGCGCGATGCAGCGTGTGCGTCAGCAGCGGATTGCGTGTGCGCTTAACGGAGGTCCAGTTGACCGAGTAGATGCCGGGCGTCCTGCGAGCCCTTGGCCGAAGCCAGTTCCAGCCAGTGGCGGGCCTTTTGCGGCTCGTTGATAGGCGCTTGAGCGCACAGTCGGCCGTATTCGAATTGAGCACTACAGTCTCCGGCGCGAGCCGCCTGCCGCAACAGTTCATGACCCATGCGACGGTCGCGGGTGTTGCCGCAATCCCGGCAGAGCATTTGCCCCAGTCGGCTCTGCGCAACCACCACACCGCTGCGCGCAGGTTGTTTGAGCAGACGGCCGGCGAAGTGTTTGACGCTGGGCTTTTGATTCAAGCGCGGATTATCCAGCAACCATAACGCGACGCGCAGAGAGAGACGTGCAGGTTCGCGGGCTACAGCTTGAGATTCGTGCGATGGATCAGGACGAGACTTCATAAACACAACGGGGGCAAATCAGGAGGCGCGCAACTCTACACTTTTTCTCGCAGAGGTAAAGGGGCAGAACGCGAAAGGCGCGTCGTAGAGCCAGCGCTCGGGACAATCCACAGAAGCTGTGGATAACTCAGTGGACAACCGCCCCTCGTGCCCCGCAAACGCAGACAGAATGCGGCCTGCGCTCAAACTGACGATTTTTTCACCAGCAAAAAAATTTGATGTTTTTCATTGACTTAATAATTCGCCACGCTAAATCAAGCCCTTAGAAGCGCTTATGACAGTGATGTGGCAGCTATTTGCGCCAATGTGCACAAGTCAATCTCAGGTCGCGATTATTTTCTGGAAATGGCGCTACAACCCGCCTACAACTGCAAGCCAATCTCAACTGGAACAGTAACTTGAGCGGATCCAGCGACGAACGGCGCCCTTCTCTGTATGTTTTTTCACCAGCACCCTTCCAATGCCCTGACAACTCCGTTACCATCGTCGCCGTTAGTACCAAGCTGAAAGTCAATTTTTTGGTCGAAAAAGTCCCCCGGCAAACTTTCTTCAAAACGTAAGGAAGTTGCTGACAACAAGGGATCGACCACCTCGATGGTTTCCAGACATGGCCTGCATGCCGACTACCCGCAGACGGGAGTGGTGATGCAATCATCCATGGCCTGACCGAACCAGCCTGCAATTGATCAGGATCTGCACCCAGAGCGTCGAACCTTTGCTCTTGTTGTGTTGCCTGCCCTCCTAAGTACCTACCGGTCAGCCCGAGCGCCATACGATAAAGTGCGCTTCAACTGGCTGCTTTTGTTCCAGACAGGTTCTTCGCCCAGCCATATCCTGCCGATCAGGATCGCCCGCGTTTACTGGAACGTTTATTTTTGCACGGTAATGTTCCGTGTCGTTTTAGGAAACACCTTAATAATGACTACTCATCATCAGACTCAACACGCTATTCATACACTGACCAACGCTTTTGCCCCAATGAACTGCCTGATCATGGCCGCTCGCAAAGGCTGCTTCAGCTTCACCCTGGTCAACGAACACGGCATCGCTCGTCACACCGAGCGTCTGTACCCCGATCAGTACTCCAGCGCAGAGCCGCTGCAGGCCGTGATCGAGCGTACCCGTCAGGCCCTCATCGCCTGATACGCCGCTCGTTTTCGCAGGAATAAAAAAGCCCCGCCTTTCAAAGCGGGGCTTTTTTTCGCCTCGATATTGCTCAAACCCTCTATCGCCAAGGGCCATATGGGAAGCGACGACTGGCAGGAATTAACCTGAAAACAATCCTTTACACGCGAAATATGACACTACACTTCAACTCAGGCGATCACGATCGCTTCCGACGGGCCTGATTCTATTGTCGCTGCCACACGTCCGGGCCCGCCGGTCACTTTTCCCCGAGGATGTCATGGGAATCGATGCCAGAGATTTATCCCGCCACGTAATTCGGCCCACCTTGTTGTATCTGGACCGGCACAGCCCGCGCGCCGAATCGTTCCTACTCGCCGTCGCCGCCAGTCAATCAGATCTGGGCGCTGCACTGGACAGCCGCCGCGGGCATGGCCTGTACAGCATATCCGAAGGCTGTCATAGGCAGCTCTGGGACAACTATCTGGCGCTCGACCCTGAACTGGCAAGCCTGGTTCGCGGCCTGGCCAGTCAGCATGCTTTTCTCACAGGGCCGCACCTGGAACTGACCGTCAACCTGCGTTACGCCACCGCCATCGCCTGGTTGATGGTCGAAGCTCAAGGTTCTTGCCTGCCCGCCGACGAAGATCCCCGCGTAATGGCCAAAATATGGCGCGAAATATTTCAGCCCCAAGGCCGTTTACGCGATTTCATGAGTGCCTGGCAAAGCTGTGTAACACCACTTTCGCACCCGGCTTGAATGACTTTCGAGCAAATCACGATAAAAACAGATCGCGACATTTTTCGCGGATTGTCCTACAAAAAACGCTCTAGATCAGGCCATTCGGACTATGGCGCAATCTGAGAAATGTTGGTAATTTTCGCGCGGTGATCAACAAGGAGTTCTAATAATGAAAAAAGTAATGCTCAAGACCACACTTACCCTTTCAATCAGCCTGGCCACTTCCCAACTCTTCGCCGCAGGTTTTGCGCTCAACGAGCAAAGCGTCAGCGGCATGGGCACCGGTTTCGCGGGCCGCTCTTCATCCGCCGATGACGCAAGTACCGTATATGGCAACCCGGCCGGTATGTCCCGCCTCAAGCGCGAGCAATTCACCGTTGGCGCTGCCGGGGTCTTCGCCAAGACCGATATCGACAATGCAAGTGGCTCAGCTGCGGGCAGTAATGATGGCGATATGGTACCGGTCGTCGGAGTTCCGATGGGCTATTACGTCAAGCCAATTGACGATCACTGGGCTGTCGGCTTCGGTGTCTATGTGCCCTTCGGCTTGAAAACCGAATACGAAAATGATTTCCAGGGCCGGTACTTCGCTCACGACAGCAAAGTGCAGGTCATCACCCTGCAACCAACCGTCAGCTACGCCTTTAACGACACAGTCTCGATCGGTGGTGGCCCGACCTTCAACCGCATCGACGGCACGCTCAGCTCAGCCCTGCCAAACCCGTTCGGCGGCGCCGATGGCGAAGCCAAGATCAAGGGCGATGACGTCGCGGTAGGCTACAACATCGGGATCATGGTCCAGGCCACTGACAAGACTCGTCTGGGCCTGACTTATCACTCGAAGGTCGACTACAAACTCAAAGGCAGCACCAAGGTTGATCTCGGCGCGCTCAATCCTCTGCTCGGTAGCCGTGACTACGACGCCAAGCTGAACATCCAGACACCTGAAACGGTCGACGCCTCGTTCACCCATGAGTTGAACGACCAGTGGACCCTTTATGGTGGCAGTACCTGGACACGCTGGAGTCGCCTGAAAAGCATCACGGTGCAGAACTCTGGCAACTTCGGGGTGATCGGCGAGGCTAACTTCGGCACGATCAACGAAGATCAGAACTGGCACGACACTTGGGCACACGCTATTGGTGCCGCTTACAAGGTCAACAAAGAGTGGACCCTGCGCACCGGCTTCACCATCGACCAGGCGCCGACCAACAACACTGATCGCTCCCCCCGCATCCCCACTGGCGACCGCAAGATCGTCAGCTTCGGTGCAGGCTGGAGCCCGACAGAAAATATGACCATTGATGTTGCGTATTCTTATCTGCGTGAAGACGAAGCCAAGATTCGTAGCGCAAGCGCCAGCCGGGGTACTTACAGCGCAGACTATCGCAACACCGCTCACGGTCTGGGCAGCTCCATCACCTACCGCTTCTGATCCATCGACCAAAACGGGCTGACCCAGCCGTTTGCAGGTCAACAAAAAGCCCCGCAATCAGCAATGGTTGCGGGGCTTTTTCGTTACGACTGAATCAAGGTTTGGAGGCGATAGCCTTTTCAACGGCAGCAATCAGCTCCGGGTCATCCGGCGTGGTCATGCTAGAGAAGCTGGCAACCACGTTGCCTTTACGATCCACCACGTACTTGTAGAAATTCCAGCGCGGCGCGTTGCTCTGCTCGGCCAGCACTTTGAACAAGTGAGTAGCATCGTCACCCCTGACGGGTTGCGGCTCGGTCATGGTGAAGGTCACGCCGTAATTGACGTAGCAAACCTTGGCGGTTTCTTCGCCATCCTTGGACTCTTGTTTGAAGTCGTTGGACGGCACGCCGAGCACTTCAAGGCCCTCCCCTTTGAAGCGCTGATTCAATGCTTCCAGGCTTTTGAACTGGGGAGCGAACCCACAGAAGCTGGCGGTATTGACCACCAGCATTGGCTTGCCGGCGAAGCGCTCGCACAGGTTGATATTTTCCTTGGCGCGCAACTTGGGCAATTCGCCTTGCAACAACGCCGGGCAATCAGCGGCCATGGCAGTGCCACCTAAAGCGAACATGAGAACCGGCAGAGCAATCCAGCGAATGTGCATAAGGCATCCCGAGCGCCCGTGCGGCGCAGTCATTGTTGTCTATGGGACAAACTAACCCGCGCCCGGCTAAATGCCTAGAGGCAAGCGCCCATGCCCAACTGCAAAGCGGCGAGCCCAACGTTTTGCCAGGCCCACCAAATCAGCGCCAGCGTCAGAGCGCCAGCCATACCCGCGCCCCAGAACAACCATCTGCTCATGCAGCTTGCGCCTGCAATCGGGCAACCGGGAGTTCACGCACCGGCCAGTTCAACCCCGCCGCCAACAGGCTCAAGAGTATCGACACTTGCCAGATCAAGTCGTAATTCCCGGTCCGGTCATACACAACACCTCCCAGCCAACCGCCGAGGAAAGCACCCAGTTGATGGAACAGGAACACGATACCACCGAGCATCGACAGGTTACGCACGCCGAACAAGGTCGCGACGGTGCCGTTGGTCAGCGGGACGGTGGACAGCCACAGCAAGCCCATGGCCACGCCAAACAGATAGGCAGAGGTTTCACTGAGCGGCAGCGTGATGAACAACACAATCACCACGGCGCGGAGCAAATAGAGCACGGTCAGCAGACGCGGCTTGGACATGCGCCCGCCCAGCCAGCCTGCGGTGTAAGTGCCAAAAATATTGAACAGACCGATCAGCGCCAGCACAGTGGTGCCAACCTTGGCGGGTAAATGCTGATCCACCAGATAGGCAGGCAAGTGCACGCCGATGAACACCACTTGAAAACCGCAAACGAAAAAACCCAGTGCCAAGAGCCAGAAGCCCGAATGCGAACAGGCTTCCTTCAATGCTTCGCTCAGGGTTTGCTCGCCACCGACCAGCGGCGTCGGGCTGTCCCTGAGCATCATCACCAGCGGCAGAATCAGCGCCACCAGCACGCCAAGTACCAGCAAAGCGCTGGACCACCCCAGCCAGCCAATCAGACCCAGCGTGCCGGGCAGCATGGCGAACTGACCGAAAGACCCTGCGGCACTGGCGATCCCCATGCCCATGCTGCGTTTTTCAGCGGGCAACGCACGGCCGACGACACCCAGAATCACCGAGAACGACGTGCCTGACAGGCCAATGCCGATCAATAAGCCAGCGCTCAATGACAAGCTGAGAGGCGTGTCAGCCATGCTCATCAGCATCAGGCCGATGGCATAGAGAACGCCACCGATGAACACCACTTTCGCTGCGCCGAAGCGGTCGGCCAACGCACCCGCGAACGGCTGCGCCAGGCCCCACATCAGGTTCTGAAAGGCGATCGCGAACGCAAACACCTCACGCCCCCAGCCAAAGTCTGCACTCATGGGAGCGAGGAACAAACCAAAGCCATGCCGCGTACCCAGCGACAGCGCCAGAATCAACGCGCTGCCTAGCAGGATCCAGCCACTGGTACGCCAGACGGATGTCATTGTTGTTCTCCCGCTTGCACACTCAAGAAAAATTACGTGGATATACCCGTAACAGAATGTGTGAAAGCTACGCGGTGGGGGATGGAGGTGTCAATCTGATCGGGCTGTCGATGCGAATCTTGCAGACGCCGCCTCTTATCCATGACACCGCGCTGTCTCGCGGCATACATAGGATCTGTAGGAGCTGCCGAAGGCTGCGATAGCGGTGTGTCAGGAAGGATGCATCGCAGCCTTCGGCAGCTCCTACAATGACCTTGGTGAATCAGGCCAATACCATCGCCAATAGCACCGTAACCTCCAGCAACTCCAGCAATGCACCCGCCGTGTCTCCGGTGGTGCCACCCAGGCGCTTGAGCATCAAATGACGCAGCCAGAAGAAACAGACGGCCGCCGCAGTCAAAGCGTAAAAACCGGATAAACCGGCAACCAGCACACAGCCTACTGCGCAGACCAACAGCACCTGTTTACCCGCCGAGCGCGGCAAATGGTCGGCCAGCGCCTGCCCCAACCCGCCAGCCCTGACGTAAGGCGTGCACAGAAACAGACCGAGCATGGCGCTGCGCCCCAGCACTGGTGCCAGCAGCAACGCCATGGAGTTCTGACTCTCAATCAACGCCAGCAGCGCGGTGAATTTAAGCAGCAGCACCAGAATCAGTGTGACCACCGCAATGGGTCCGCTACGGGGATCTTTCATGATGGTCAGGGTGCGTTCGGGGTCACCAAAACCACCGAGCCAGGCATCGGCGCTGTCGGCAAGACCGTCCAGATGCAGTCCGCCACTGAGCAACACCCAGGCGGTCAGCAGCAATGCAGCATGGAGCATGACAGGCGCGTCGCCGAGCAGCGTATTCAAGCCCAACAACACCAAACCGAACAGCACGCCCACCAGCGGATAAAACAGCAACGAACGCCCCAGCTCCTCGGGCTTGGGCATACCGGGCAACGTGACGGGCAAACTGCTGAGGAACTGCAGGGCGATCCAGAACGGCAACATGTCAGGCTTCCTCGCTATCGAACCCACAACTCAAATTGGAATGCTGTCTCTGTAGGAGCTGCCGAAGGCTGCGAAAGCAATTAGCCTGACACACCGTCATTCGCAGCCTTCGGCAGCTCCTACACCTTTGGTTGGGGCTCGGTCAGGAGCCCGCCATCAGCCACGCTTATCGCCAACAACGCGCCGTGCCCCACCGTCACTTGCAGCAATTGCTCACGAGGCAAGCCACGGGCGTTTGCCAGCAACAGGCGCATGACACCTCCATGGCTGATCAACAACACACGTTCGCCCGCATGGGCTTGATGCAGTTTTTTGACAGCAGCTAAAACCCTTGCCGAAAACTCGATCACGGGTTCGCCATTGGGTGGCGTGAAACCGTAAGGATCGTTCCAGAACAGGCCCAGACCTTCGGCATCGGTTTCCATCAACTGCGCGGCGCTGTGCCCTTCCCAATCGCCGAAATGCAATTCCTGCAAGCCTGGCTCCAGGCTCAGCGGCAATGCAAGGCGCTCGGCCAGTTCTTCAGCAAAGCGCGCGCAACGCTGCAATGGAGAACTGACGATTCGATCCCATGGACCGGCTTCAGCCACCGCGGCACGCATCTGCGCCCAGCCGGTGTCGGTCAAGGCATCATCCAGGCTGCCACGCATGCCGCCGCCCAGCTCGGTCTCACCGTGACGCAACATATCAAGATGCAAGATCATGCGGGACGATCTGCCACTGCGGCTTCAGCGAACGTCGCCATGCCGTTGTGCAGTTGGCAGGCCAGACGCACCAGCGGCACCGCCAAGGCTGCGCCGCTGCCTTCGCCAAGCCGCATGCCCAGATCCAGAAGCGGCTCGGCTTGTAATGTCTCCAACAGATGGCGATGGCCCGGCTCAGCGCCGCGATGACCGAACAGCAGCCAGTCACGGCAGCCAGGGTTCAGACGTACGGCGACCAGTGCCGCGACGCTGCAAATGAAACCGTCCACCAGCACGGTAATGCCTTCCTGAGCACAGGCCAGGTACGCGCCCACCAGCGCCGCAATTTCAAAGCCGCCCAGGCAAAACAGGCTCTGCAAAGGATCGCCAGCCTGCTCGACATGCAGCTTCAATGCTCGCTCGATAACGTCTGTCTTGTGGCTGATGCCCGCCGCATTCAAACCGGTGCCCGGTCCGACCAGCAATTGCGCGGCGCACTCAAGTAACGAACAGGCCACGGCACTGGCCGCTGCAGTATTGCCGATGCCCATCTCGCCACCGACAAACAGCTCGGTACCCACCGCCTTGGCCCGCAACACACTGTCGCGCCCGGCCTGCAATGCCAACAGGCCTTGCTCTTGAGTCATCGCCGGAGCTTTGGCGAAGTTCGCGGTTCCGGCACCGATGCGCAGGTGGCGTACGCCCGGCAGATCCAATGGGCTCACAGTGCCCAGGTCCACCACGTCCAGCTGCGCCGACAACTGCTGAGCAAGCACGCTGATTGCAGCCCCGCCGGTCACGAAGTTGTGCAGCATCTGCCCGGTGACTTCCTGCGGATAAGCTGACACGCCTTCCGCAACAACACCGTGGTCACCGGCAAAAATAGCGATCCACACCGCGTCAGCTTTGGGTTTGACCCGACCTTGCAGACCGGCCAACTGCACCGCGACGCGCTCCAGTTGCCCCAGGGAACCGGTGGGTTTAGTCAACTGCTGCTGCCGCGCGAGGGCTTCTTCCCGGACCGGAACGTTGATCGACTGGGCAGGCTCAAGCCACCACGAGTTACTCATAATGCGGATCCTTTCAAGGTCAGTGGCAAACCGGCAACGGTCAGCACCACGCGCTGGCAACGCTCAGCCAGAGCTTGATGCAGCAGGCCCGCCTCATCGACATAACGACGAGTCAGCTCACCGAGGGGCACCACGCCCAGCCCGGTTTCGTTACTGACAAAAATGATTTCGCCCGGCAATTGCGCCAGGCAGTCGAGCAACGCCTGACGCTCTTGCGCCAGACGCTCGGTGTTTTCAAGCATCAGTAAATTGGTCAACCACAGCGTCAGGCAATCCACCAGCAAGCATCGATCAACGCTGGCGTTTTCCCGCAGAACCCGCGCCAGCTCGATGGGTTCTTCAATCAAGCCCCACGTGTCAGGCCGACGCTCGCGGTGCAGGGCGACACGCTGATTCAGTTCGCCATCCACGGGTTGGCTGGTGGCGATATAAATCACCTCCAGCCCAGAGCCAGTGGCAAGACTTTCAGCCAGTCGACTCTTGCCGGAGCGTGCGCCGCCGAGGATTAGTTGCTGCATGTGAGCGCCTTTCTATCAAATTGAAATACGTTCCCCTGTAGGAGCTCACGAGCACCGCGAGGCAGCGATAGCGGTTTGTCTGATGCCCTGCTATCGCGGCCTCGCGGTGCTCGTGCGCTCCTACAGGTCAAGTGCCTTGTCATTTCAACCCACACAACTCACGCAGCAACGTGCCATCCAGATGGTTCTCAACCAGATCCGCCAACCGCTCGATATCGCGCTCGCGCAGTGCGTGGTAATCCACTTGCTGCACGTCCTGCAAACCAGCCCAGCGCAGTAGTGCGCTGCATGCCTCAGGGGTTTCGAACAGCCCGTGCAGGTAGGTGCCGAAAATCTGGCCGTCAGCACTTTGCGCTCCGTCGCAGCGGTCATCGTCCAGTAGCACGGCCGGATTTTCCAGGGCTGAGCCGGTGGTCACGCCAGCATGGATTTCATAGCCACTGACCCGTACGCCTTCCAGCGACAGACGCCCTTTCACGTTGCGCAGCTGCTTCTCTTCTTCGAGCACCGTGCTCATCGCCAGTAAACCAAGACCGGCGCTGGAGCCCGGCGCGCCTTCGAGGCCCAGCGGATCATGCAACTGCTCACCGAGCATCTGCAAACCACCGCAAATCCCCAGCAACTTGCCACCATAACGCAGGTGTCGGGCGATAGCGCTGTCCCAACCATTAGCGCGCAGATACGCCATGTCGCTGCGCACGCTTTTCGAGCCGGGCAGGATGATCAGGTCAGCCGAGGGAATGGTCTGCCCAGGACCAACAAATTGCAGATTGACCTGCGGATGCAGGCGCAGCGGATCGAAATCGGTGTGGTTGCTGATCCGCGGCAGGATCGGCACCACCACGTTGAGCACTTGCTCGACCTTGTCAGTCTGGCGCTGATCGAGACCGTCTTCGGCCTCAAGATGCAGGTCCATCACGTAAGGCAGCACGCCAACCACAGGTTTGCCGGTCCGTGCTTCGAGCCAGTCCAGGCCTGGCTGCAGCAGCGCGATGTCGCCACGAAAACGATTGATGATGAAGCCCTTGACCCGCGCCTGCTCGCTGGGCGAAAGCAATTCCAGCGTGCCGACCAAATGGGCGAAAACACCGCCACGGTTGATATCGGAAATCAGCAACACCGGGCAATCCACCGCTTCGGCGAAGCCCATGTTGGCGATGTCGTTGGCGCGCAGATTGATCTCGGCAGGCGAGCCAGCACCTTCGACCATGATTACCGGATAGGTCTGGCCCAGCCGCTCGTGGGATTCCAGTACCGCTTTCATGGCGATTTCTTTATAGCCGTGATACGCCACCGCATTCATGGTGGTAACGGCGCGACCATGAATAATCACTTGCGCGCCGGTGTCGCTGTTGGGCTTGAGCAATACCGGATTCATGTCGGTATGCGGCTGCAACCCGCAAGCCTGGGCCTGCACCGCCTGAGCACGGCCGATTTCGCCGCCGTCCGCCGTGACCGCGCTGTTGAGCGCCATGTTCTGTGGTTTGAACGGCACGACGGCGACACCCTGCCGGGTCAGCCAGCGGCACAGCGCCGTCACCAGCGTGCTTTTCCCCGCGTCGGACGTGGTGCCTTGCACCATCAGAGTGGTCATGGCTGCTCCTCGCCTGGCAGGCTTTGGTTGAACTCGACCAGCGACTTCTCAAAACGCTGCCAGTGGGCTTCAGTGTCCGGCAGGCCGAAGCGCAGACTGCATTCGAGCGGGTTATCGCTGACGAACAAGCGCAACAAGATGCCGCGTCGGGCACAGAACTCGTGCAGCGACTCCGCGTGCGGGGTGATCACCCGTTGAAACAGCGCGCAGCCGCCGTCCGGCTTTAGCCCGTGGCGAGTCAGTACCTGCACAAGACGCTCGCTGGCCTGATCGGTGCGGGCACGTTGCGCAAGGTGACCCTGAACATCTTTCAGGCACGCTTCGCCGATAATTCGCGTGGGGCCGCTGACGGTCCAGGGGCCGATTTCCTGAGCCAGTGATTTGAGTAAATTTGGCTCAGCCAGGACAAATCCCAACCGCACACCGGCAAGCCCGAAGAATTTGCCAAACGAGCGCAGCACGACCAGACCGGCGAGGCCGGTGTGGGCCGCAAGGCTCAAAGCCGGCGTGTTATCCATAAAGGCTTCATCGACCACCAGCCAGCCGCCCCGCTCCGCCAGTCGCCCATGCCACTTCAACAAGCATTCCTGGGTGAGCATCAGGCCGGTCGGGTTATTCGGATTAACCACGACCAGTACGTCGAGGCTGTCGAGGAAGTAATCCACTTCATGCTCAAGCACTTCGCGCACCAGAAAGCCCGCGCTGCGCCAGGCGTGAGCGTGCTCGGCATAACAAGGCGACAACACGCCCACCTTACCGGCAGTGCGCAAACGCGGCAGGGCCTGAATCGCAGCCTGGGATCCGGCAACCGGTAACGCTCGCGCTGCACCGTAATAAGCACAGGCGGCTTGTTCCAGACCATCATCGGCTTCGGGCAGGCGATGCCAGGCGGCTGCCGGAATCGATGGAATCGGGAAGGCCCAAGGTGCAATGCCCGTGGACAAGTCCAGCCAGTCAGCTTCACCAATGCCGTACTGTCTGGCTGCCCTGCGCAGGCGGCCGCCATGTTCAAGCATAAAATTCGGCTCCAATGCACAACACCAACAACCATAACCACACACCGCGCTGCACCAGTTGCCAGCCGCGATCAATGGAATTAGCGTCAGCGGGCACACCTTCACCCAACTGCGGACGCTGATGCAGTTCGCCGTGATAAATCGCGGCACCGCCCAGTTCGACACCTAGCGCACCCGCGCCCGCGGCCATGACCGGCCCGGCGTTGGGGCTGTCCCACGTCGGGCCTTGGGTGCGCCAGCAGCGCAAGGCCAGACGGGTTTTGCCCAGCAACGCGTAAGTCAGCGCCACCAGCCTTGCAGGAATATAGTTGAGGACGTCATCAATCCTCGCCGCCGCCCAGCCGAAACGCTCAAAACGCTCGTTGCGATAACCCCACATAGCGTCCAGCGTGTTACTCAATCGATACAGGACCACGCCGGGCGCACCGGCAACGGCAAACCAGAACAGTGCAGCGAACACCGCATCGCTGCCGTTCTCCAGCACTGATTCAGTGGCCGCGCGGGCGACTTCAGTGGCGTCCAGCTCCGAGGTCTGGCGACTGACCAGATAGCCGACGCGACGCCTTGCTTCTTCAATGTCATCCGAGCGCAGCGCCTGCGCCACCGGCTCAACGTGCTCACCCAGACTGCGTAAACCCAGCGCGCAATACAGCGCAAGGATTTCCACCAGCCAGCCAATGTAAGGCAGCCAGCTCAATGCGGTCGCCAGCAGGGTCAGCGGGATGACCGCAATAAACCAGGCCGTGACACCGTGACTGCGCCAGCCGCGACCGGCCGAATTGAAGCGCTGCTCGATCCGGTCAGCGTAACGACCGAACGCGACCAATGGATGAGCGCGCTTCGGCTCGCCCAGCAACGCATCCAGCGCCACCCCGGCAACACTTAACAGCGCCACACTCATTGACCGACTCCCCATTGGTTTTCAAACAGCATTTCGCTCAGCGGGCGCTCTTTGCCCCAACCTTCCATGACCAGCATCGGCACCGGATAGAACTCGGTCACCGGCCCCAGGCACAGAATCGCCAGCGGTTTTGCGCCCTCGGGCATGCCCAGCAAGTCAGCCAGGGCTTGTGGTTCAAACAGCGAAACCCAGCCCATGCCCAATCCTTCGGCACGTGCTGCCAGCCACATGTTCTGAATGGCGCAGGACAACGACGCCAGGTCCATTTCCGGCAACGTGCGGCGGCCGAAAATGTGTTTTTCACGGTCATCCATCAGCGCAGCAACCAGCACTTCTGCACAGTCGTTGATGCCTTCCACTTTGAGTTTCATGAAATCATCGGCGCGCTCGCCCAGCGCTTCGGCGGTACGAATCCGTTCAGCTTCAACCTGCGTCTGAATAGTCGCGCGCAACGCCCGGTCGGTGATGCGGATAAACCGCCATGGCTGCATCAAGCCCACGCTGGGTGCCTGATGCGCTGCTTCGAGCAGACGCGTCAGCAACTCGGGCGCTACGCTGCCACCGCTGAAATGCCGCATGTCACGGCGCTCGGCAATGGCGCGATAGACCGCAGCACGCTCTTCGGCGCTGTACGCTTGATCACTCATGGTTTGAAAAGCGCCGCAATCGCCTGGGGATTGGAAGGGAAATAGAAGTGCACATAGGACGCCGTCATGCGCCCGTCGCGATAGACCGCCTCGGCGCCACGCCCGCCGTTGGGACTCAGGCCCCGGGCAATTGGCTGCAACTCGGTGCTGGTCAATGAATGGTGATAAGTGTGGCCGCGCAGTTCGCCTTCGGGCAATGCGACGTTTTGTAGCGCCAAGGCCGCCAGACGTTTCTGCATCACAGCCTCGCCTGCCAGCAAGCCCACCAGCTCAACCCGCAACCCGTCGACATCGGTCAACGCATCCAGCAGATACAACATGCCGCCGCACTCCGCCAGCATCGGTTTGCCCGCTTGATGGTGTTCGCGGATTGCGGCCAGCATCGGCGTATTCTGGCTCAATGCAACGTGATGCAGTTCTGGATAACCGCCGGGCAGATAAAGGCTATCCGCCTCGGGCAAAACGCTGTCGCGGATCGGCGAGAAGAACACCAGTTCGGCGCCCATTGCCCGCAACAAGTCCAGACTCGCGCCGTAGGTAAAGGCGAACGCCTCATCGTGAGCGATGGCGATGCGCACGCCTTCAAGCAGCGGCTCGGCTGGAATAATTTCCGGAGCAGCGAAGGTCACGGCGGGTGGTAAGGCCACTTCGCAGGTGCTGGCCAGGGCATCAGCCGCTGAGTCCAGGCGCAGGTCCAGGTCATTCAGCTCACTGGCTTGTACCAAGCCGAGATGACGGCTTGGCAGCTCGATTCCGGTTTCCCGTGACAACGCGCCGTACCAGCGCAAACCTTCGGTGAGGCTGCCTTCCAGCAATTGCGCATGGCGCACAGTGCCGACACGGTTGGCCAACACACCGGCGAACGGCAGGTCCGGCTGATAGCGCGCCAGCCCCAGGGCCAATGCGCCAAAGGTCTGGGCCATGGCCGTACCGTCGATCACGCCCAATACCGGGACACCAAAATGACGAGCCAGATCAGCGCTGGACGGCGTACCGTCGAACAAGCCCATCACGCCTTCAATCAGAATCAGATCAGCCTCGCCCGCAGCTTCCCACAACAGGCGACGGCTTTCATCGGCGCCGACCATCCACAGGTCGAGCTGATAGACCGGCGCACCGCTGGCCCGCTCAAGAATCATCGGGTCGAGAAAATCCGGCCCACACTTGAACACGCGAACCTTGCGGCCCTGATTGCGATGCAGGCGAGCCAATGCGGCGGTGACGGTGGTTTTACCCTGACCCGAAGCGGGCGCGGCGATCAATACCGCCGGACAGTGACGCGGCTCGCTCATGACAGTGCGCTCACAGCTCAATGCCTTTCTGGGCACGAATACCAGACTGGAAGGCGTGCTTGACCACGGTGATATCGGAAACCGTGTCGGCCATGTCGATCATTTCCGGCTTGGCGCCGCGACCGGTCACGATCACGTGCTGCATCGGCGGACGCGCCTGCAAGTCGCTGAGTACCCGCTCGATGTCCAGATAGCCGTGCTTGAGGGCAATGTTCAGTTCGTCCAGCACCACCAGGCCAATGGACGGATCACGGAGCATTTCCAGAGATACTTCCCAAGCGGCTTCGGCCGCAGCGATATCGCGCTGACGGTCCTGGGTTTCCCAGGTGTATCCCTCGCCCATTACGTAGTAACGGACCTGTTCCGGAAAACGCCGAAAGAAGAACTCTTCGCCCGTGCTGTGACTGCCTTTGATGAACTGCACGACGCCGCACTGGATGTCGTGGCCCATGGCCCGGGCGAGCATGCCGAACGCGGAGCTGCTTTTGCCTTTGCCATTGCCGGTCAAGACCAGCAGCAAACCGCATTCGTTAGGGGCGCTGGCAATGCGCTCGTCCATGACGGCTTTCTTGCGCAGCATGCGCGCCAGATGGCGTTCGTCACGTTCAGGGGATTCGTTCATCTCAGCTCTCCGCTTGAGGGCACGCGAAAGCAGACGGAGGGCATAGCAAAGACTGACAGCACGACCACAGGTCATGCGCAGAGCATCGCCCGCCGTGATGCTGTTGAATGGATCAGGCCGGTCTCCGGGCTCATGAGCGGGCGAACCCGGCTGCGCGCCTTCCCATGCCTGAGCACAGTGGCAGTTTGCACAGTTTTCACTCATTTACCGTTGCGGGGGCAGCGCCGGAATAGCTCGAAAAAGAGCGAACGCACCGGCTTCCCTGTTTCACTCGATCAGTCCACGGACGATGAGCACCTGAAACAAGCGCGCAGGTTAGAGCCTTGACCCCGGAGCGTCAATCAACACAGGGGTTGAACCTCAACCGCGTGAGGGCCTCTACCGCTTACTGCACCACCGCCCGTTACGGAGATCAACCATGTTCACGCTCAAACCGCACTACGCCGTCTTGCTCGTGCTCGCCGCTGGCCTCGCGGGCTGTGGCGAGTCCTCGACCCTGCAAGTCACGGACGGAACAGGCCCGTCTCCGAAGTTGCCGGAGCCCAACAAGACCCTGATCCCGACGGTCAACATTGCCCCGGCCGTCGGCTGGCCGCAGGGTGGCAAACCTGTTGCGGCCCCGGGCACTCAGGTCGCTGCCTTCGCTGAAAACCTCGATCACCCGCGCTGGCTGTATGTGTTGCCTAATGGCGATGTGCTGGTCGCCGAAACCAATTCCCCGCCCAAACCCGATGACGATCAAGGCGTCCGTGGCTGGGTCATGAAGAAAGTCATGGGCCGCGCCGGGGCCGGCGTGCCCAGCCCTAACCGGATTACCCTGTTGCGCGACAAGGATCACGACGGCGTGGCAGAAACCCGCACCGTGTTTCTGGAAAACCTCAACTCGCCGTTTGGCATGACGATGGTGGGTAACACGCTCTATGTTGCCGATACCGACCGGCTGATCAGCTTCCCCTATAAAGATGGGCAGACGGCGATCACCGCGCAACCGACCAAAATCGTCGATTTGCCCGGCGGTACGCTGAATCACCACTGGACCAAAAACGTCATCGCCAGCAAAGACGGCAGCAAGCTTTACGTAACGGTTGGCTCGAACAGCAACGTGGCGGAAAACGGAATGGCAGCTGAAGAAGGTCGGGCAGCCATCTGGGAAGTAGACCCGGCGAGCAAAACCCACCGCATCTTCGCCTCGGGTCTGCGCAACCCGAACGGCATGGACTGGGAGCCGACCACGGGCAAGTTGTGGACCGCGGTCAACGAGCGCGACGAAATCGGCAGTGACCTTGTGCCTGACTACGTGACCTCGGTTCAGGACGGAGCCTTTTATGGCTGGCCGTACAGCTATTACGGCCAGCATGTGGATGAGCGGGTTAAACCACAAAATCCGGAGCTGGTTGCCAAAGCGATCGCGCCTGACTTCGCGGTGGGTCCGCACACGGCCTCGCTAGGCCTGGTCTTCGCCGACGGCAAAACCTTGCCTGCACCGTTTAACGAAGGGATGTTCATCGGCCAGCACGGCTCGTGGAACCGCAAACCACACAGCGGATACAAGGTGCTGTTCGTGCCATTCAAAGACGGCAAACCAGCCGGTACGCCGATCGACCTGCTGAGCGGCTTCCTCAACGCCGATGAAAAAGCACAGGGCCGCCCGGTTGGCGTGGTGAATGATCATCAGGGTGGATTGTTAGTGGCCGATGACGTCGGCAACAAGATCTGGCGGGTGACGGGAGCGAAGGCGCAACAGGCTGGGGTGAAACCTTAACGGGCCTGCCTCTGAACTTGAGGTGACCCAATCGCGGGCAAGCCCGGCTCCCACAGAGAAATGTGATTCATGTGGGAGCCGGGCTTGCCCGCGATAAGGTCAACGTGATGCTGTGACGGACGCGCATTCACACTTGCCTACGAAACTCGCTGATTTTTCCTAACACGAATAGCGAAAGGGCTACTAAAACTTAGTATAGAACTGGATAACACTTGCCCACATCGAAAATGTGGTGAGGAAGGGCATGTGACCGAAGAACAAACCTTTGCCAGCGTCTGGGACGCTTTGGCGGATACGGCTCAAGAGGTTGCGCATCTGAAAGCTCGCTCGCAGCTCATGATTGAACTCAACGAACAGATCAGGCAGTGGCCGGGGAACGACACGGTTAAGGCCAGTAGACTGGGCGTTACCAAACCGCGCTTCTCTAATCTGAAAGCTGGCAGAGTCGATCTGTTTAGCCTTGATGCTTTGGTTGATCTGGCTGCAGCGGCGGGATTAACGGTTTCAATGCATTTCGTCGCGGCTTGATAAGCCGCTCCCGCAGCGTTACTGATTGCGCGCCAGATTCGAAGGCTGGATCACTCGCTTGGCGTCCAGATAAGCCTTCTGCCAATAAGGTTTGTCGAGGCTGTCCAGCTTCACGGTTCCGCCGGTAGCAGGTGCATGTACAAAGCGCCCTTCGCCAACGTAAATGCCTGCATGGCTGACTTGTGAACCACCGCCTGTGGCGAAGAACACCAGATCACCAGACTGCAGTTGCTCGCGCCCAACGCTCGGCGCACGCATCACAATCATGTCGCGGGTTGAACGTGGCAAGGCAATGCCCGCCGCATCACGATAGACAAACCCGATCAGACCGCTGCAATCGAAACCTGAATCAGGCGTGTTGCCGCCCCAGCGATAGGGCGTGCCCACGAGCCCCAGAGCGCGGAACAACACGTCTTCAGCAGCAGGGTTGGGGTTCTCGGCGGGAGCAACGATTACCGGGCGTTGAACAACCCGAGGCTGAGGCGGCGGCGCACTGGCGCAAGCACCCAGTAACGCAGCGAGAGAAATGACCACAATACGTAGCGTAATCGACATAAACACAACAACCTGAGGTGGATGCGGCTTACTTTGCCGGGAGCCCGAAAAGCACAAGACAGGCTTATAGCCTGTCTTTGTACGGGACGCTAATTATTTGTGATTACGCTTTTTGACCGCTGGAGTCTTGAGCGTCGTCGCCGTCATCGCAGTGGTCTGAGCGGGCGCAGTTGGCGATTCCATCGCCAGAGCACGCTTGGCTTCGATGAAGGTCTTGCTCCAGTACACATCGTCCAGGCTGTCTACACGGACACCGCCACTGCGACGGCTGCTGGAGTGGATGAACTGATTGTCGCCCAGGTAGATAGCGGCGTGGCTGACGCGACCGCGCCCGGCAGTGCTGAAGAACAGCAGATCACCTGGTTCCAGATCATTGCGCTTAACCAGCGGAGCATCGATGTTGATCATTTCACGGGAAGAACGCGGCAGGCTCATGCCCGCCTCTTCACGGAACAGATAACCAATGAAGCCGCTGCAATCAAAACCGGACTTGGTGGAGGTACCGCCGAAACGGTAACGGGTACCGATCAGGGATTTGCCACGTTCAAGAATGCTGTCAGCGAGTACTGGCAACTGGTAAGGCTTGTTGTCGGAGAAACGCGCCAGTTCAGCTTCTGTCGCCAGTTCTTCCTGCAAAACCGAACGATCTGAACGGACGTTTGCATTGGGAGCGCTGACCGATCTGGCGGTTTGCTGCTGTACTTGCTGTTGTTGCGAGACCGGTGAATTGGCGGCGCAACCTATAAGCAGGGTGACAAGTGCGAGAGGCACGAGGGGTGCGAAGCGAGCTAGCATGGGCACGACCGTGGCTGATAAGTATTAAGAAGCCGCGACTATGCCCACTCTCATTCTGATTTGCAAATTCAATCGAACTAAATGTGACTTACCAGATCGTCCATGACATGTACCGCTCGACAGGCCAAAAACACGTCCATTTGGGCGCTATGATCGGTAGGCGTCAAATTTACTAGCGCCGTAAAACCGCCGCAAACCCTTGTTCTTACTACGGGTTCATGGATATAGGGGAAGCTTGCAGTGGTGCCAATACTCAGCACTGCATCAAAGCCTTTTGCCATCTCTTCATAGAGTATTTGCATCGCTTGCTCGGGCAACATCTCTTGAAACAAAACGACGGATGGTCGCATTACGCCACCACAAAACGAACAGAGAGGTGGAAGAGGTCGTTCCAGGTGCGTACTTAAATCAGCATCCTCTGCACCGCATGACTGACAAAAAAGCGGTGCCATCTGCCCATGAATTTCAATCAGTCGCTCAGGCGGACTGCCCGCCGCGCGATGATAGCCATCCACATTTTGCGTCAGCACCCAGCATTCCGGCTTTTTGCGTTGCAGCTCGGCGATGGCGTAATGGGCGGCATTGGGCTGGCCTCCCAGGCATGCCCTTCCCAACTGCGCGATGTACTTCCAGCACAGCGCAGGATCGCGGCGCAGCATGGGGCCCGACAAAGCCATTTCGATTGGAATACCGTCGTCGGTTTCACCGTCATACAAGCCACCGACGCCGCGATAGGTCGGTAGCCCCGAATCCGCTGACAAACCTGCACCGGTAATAACCAGAATCCGCCGGGCATGACGCAGCGCCGAGGCGGTTTGCAGCAGCAACGCGGGGTCTACCACCCAAGCGTCTCTTTAAGGAAGGGAATGGTCAGCTTGCGCTGGGCCTGCAATGAGGCCTGATCGAGGGTTTCCAGCAGATCGAACAATGCGCTCATGCTGCGAGTGCCACGGGTCAGGATGAAATGCCCGACCTCGTCAGTCAGATGCAGCCCGCGTCGCGATGCCCGCAGTTGCAGAGCACGCAGTTTGTCTTCGTCAGACAGGCCACGCATCTGGAACACCAGCGCCATGGTCAGGCGTGATTTGAGGTCGGGAAGTTTGACCGGTAACTCGCGGGGGGACTGCGACGCTGCAATCAGCAGACGGCGACCACTGTCGCGCAATCGATTGAACAGGTGAAAG
The DNA here is from genome assembly GCF_021147825.1 of Pseudomonas quasicaspiana. Classification (NCBI taxonomy): domain Bacteria; kingdom Pseudomonadati; phylum Pseudomonadota; class Gammaproteobacteria; order Pseudomonadales; family Pseudomonadaceae; genus Pseudomonas; species Pseudomonas quasicaspiana. Next base: position 37,712 of record NZ_JAGTPI010000003.1, on the reverse strand, counting down.
AGTGCTTCTTCCCATTCCGGCTTGCCGACGATGGCTTGCAGGTCGTCGAGGCAGACCAGTTCGTATTGCTCAAGGTTGTCGAACAGTTCGACGCCTTCATCGATCACTTCAGCCAGTGGCAGGTAAACCGCCGGCTCGCCCATCTGCTCGAAACGCAGGCACGCGGCCTGCAACAGGTGAGTCCGACCTACGCCATCCTTGCCCCATAGATAAATGAGGCTTTCGGTCCAGCCCGCCTCGGCTTCGCACAGCCGCTCGACGTAGCCGAGTGCCGCAGCATTGGCGCCGGGATAGTAATTGATGAAGGTGGCGTCATCACGCAGACGCACACCCAGGGGCAGCTGAATAGGTTTCATGCTGGCTGAACGATTCAAATGAACCGTTAGGGGCCTCTGTGTAAAGTGCGCAAAGTTTATACCCGTGACGCTGGGGGCACAATGCGCCAGACCATAAGCAAAATCAAAGGTTTGCGTGAATCCGGGGTATTTACGGGCCATCGCGATCCCTTGTGGGAGCAGGGCTTGCCCGCGATAAGGGCGCCACAGATATCAGGTCTATAGCGTCCAGCCTTATCGCGGGCAAGCCTCGCTCCCACATAGGATTGCATTTCAACCCCAAATCCCCTGGGGGGATGCTTCCTACAACTCCGGATCTTCCGCCCCGCCGTAAACATCCGACTCTTTATAGACGTCATGCGCATGACGAACCAGGACCATGATCACCGCTGCCACCGGTAGAGCCAGCAGGATCCCGGTGAAGCCGAACAACTCACCGCCCGCCAGAATCGCGAAGATCACCGCCACCGGATGCAGGCCGATCCGATCGCCGACCAGCAAGGGCGTGAGCACCATGCCTTCAAGCGCCTGACCGACCATGAACACCGCCGCGATACCCAGCATCGGGTACAGGTCGCCGCCAAACTGGAACAGCCCGGCCACCAGCGCTGCGCCGATACCGATCACGAAACCCATATAAGGCACGATGGCGGCCAGACCGGCAATCACCCCGATCAACAGACCCAATTCCAGGCCCACCAGCATCAAGCCCGCTGCATAGATAACGCCCAGGCCAACCATCACCAGCAACTGGCCGCGAATGAATGCGCCCAGTACTTCATGACATTCGCCCGCCAGCTTGACGACCTGCTCTTCACGGTGGCGCGGCAATAGGCCACGAATCTTGGCCATCATCACGTCCCAGTCCCGCAGCAGGTAGAAACACACCACAGGGATCAGCACCAGATTGGTGATCCAGCCGATCAGCGCGAGGCTGGAGGCTGTCGCCCTGGACAATACAGCGCTGACGATATCGCCGGTCTGGCCCATGTGTTCGGAAATCGCTGCCTTGACCTTATCGAACTTCCAGAAGCCGTCAGCCAGTCCGAACTTGGTCTGCACCCACGGCAAAGCGCTGTGCTGCAACCAGTCCAGTATTTGTGGCGCCAGCTCATACAGACGGAACAGCTGCTTGGCGAGCATCGGTATCAGCACCAGCAGCAAGCCCATCAGGATCAGCGTAAACAGACCAAACACGGCCACCACGCTTAACGTCCGCGACAGGCCCAGCTTTTCCAGCTTGTCGGTCAGCGGGTCGCCCATATAAGCCAACAGCAGCGCCACCAGAAACGGAGTCAGAATCCCGTGCAGCAAGAATACAAACAGGAACAGCAGAACAACCCCGCCAATCCAGAACCAGCGCCGTGTGTCAGTCATCAAAGCCCCTCAACTAAAATAAAAGCCCGCTGGAAAATCTACGTTGGCCTGCAAACCCAATTCCCGGTCGACCCCACAGATGCATCCATAACAAACCGCTGTCACGCGGCAAACCCAGGACCTGTAGGAGCTGCCGAAGGCTGCGATCGCGGTGCGTCAGGAGAAATGCTTCGCAGCCTTCGGCAGCTCCTACAGAAAAACATTCCAAATCACTTCGCGGGCGAGTCGAAACTCCGCCCGCTCGCTCATACAGATCCAGTCTCGCGCTCTTAACCGACAGCTTGCCGCAGCGATAAGTCACCAGCGGAAGTAAATCTGCGGTGCTGCTATTGGCACGATTGTCGGCGCGGGAGCCTGAACCGCTCCTGCAGCGTCAACTGGTGCCGGTGCAGCCTGCCCAGGTGCAGCGGCAGGTGCGGTTGGCGCCACAGTTGCTTCGGCTGCCGGAATCTCCTGCAACTTGGCCAGCGACAATTGCGAACGCAGTTGCTCGGCACTGCCGTTCACTTCGTAAATGATGCGGTCGCCTTCAACCAGCTTCAGACGCGCGCCAAACGGTTCGAGTAACTGCATCAGTTGCGCGTAGCGCTCCAGATTCATGCCTTGTACCTGCATCAGCAGGCCGCTGGAGGCGCCTGGCTTGGCCACAAAACGCGGCGCCAGTCGTTCGCTGACGGCCAACAACACAGCGTCGGCCAGGGCCTCGGAGCTGGCAGCAGTCGCGGTGCCCTGCTCGCGCTTGTCGCCCATCCACAAACGCCATTTGCCCTGCCACTGTCCGGCCTCTTCCTTGGCGTGCACGGCCAACAAGGCATCCGCGCCGTATCGCTCTGACGCCTGCTTCAACGCAGTGGGATCCGTGCCTTCTATATTTTTCGCGGTACCCACGCCCTGTTCTTCGAGGTCCGCCAGCGGCAGACGCAATGGCAACGCACGGTGCTGGGCCGCACGACGCAGGGGTTCAGCAGAAGCCTGACCATCGCCGACCAGATTGGAACCTTCGGTTGCATCATTCAGCCACCAACCGAGGATAGTCGGTCGATTGCTGCCCCACAGCGAATAACCGGCCTGACGCAACGCACGGTCGGTGCTGGCCGGATCGAAATCCACCAGCAGGGTTTCCGGAGGCCCCGCGTCATAACCATATTGACTGATGATCTGCTGCGGATCCTTGCGCAAATCGGCCAGCGATGAACTCTGCGGAGCACGAGCATCGCCGGTCAGGCGCAGGACCATGGTTTCCAGCGCAGCCTGAGTGGCACGCGTGCGCTCGTCAGGCGTCTGGCCACTGACGGGTTCACGGACTTGATAAAGATTGTTAACGGTTTCAGCGAAGCCCGGCAGACTGAATAGTGAGAGGCAGCCGGCAAAAAACAGATTCGAAAGACGCATGGACAGTTCCCGAACGGAAAAGCGGCCATAAAGAACCGCATCGAAATGACTGGCGTGAGTGAGACCGCAGCGAGCAGCTAAACATTCACAACAAAGATGAAGGCTACACCTTATAGGGGCGGCATCGAATCAACCAGTCCACAGACACACAGGTTTTTTTGCTTTCAATGCGCCAGCCCGTCGGCCTAAGGATGGCCGGTAAGGCCCAAGCCTGATAAAATCGCGCGCCTTCGCAGACTGGCGATGGTGGCGGCCCGAAAACTGGACACAGCTTTCAGCGGCCCCGCTGTTTCGGTCGATCCCCCGAATCCCCCCTAAAGGCCTGGATTATGAGCAAGCAACCCTCCCTGAGCTACAAAGACGCCGGTGTAGACATCGACGCCGGTGAAGCATTGGTCGAACGCATCAAGAGCGTTGCCAAGCGCACCAAGCGGCCGGAAGTCATGGGCGGCCTGGGTGGCTTCGGCGCCCTCTGCGAAATCCCGGCTGGCTACAAGCAGCCTGTGCTGGTTTCCGGCACCGACGGCGTCGGCACCAAACTGCGCCTGGCGCTGAACCTGAACAAGCACGACACCATCGGCATCGATCTGGTCGCCATGTGCGTCAACGACCTGGTGGTGTGCGGCGCAGAGCCGCTGTTCTTCCTGGATTACTACGCCACCGGCAAACTCAACGTCGACACTGCTGCTGACGTGGTCACCGGCATCGGCGCTGGCTGTGAACTGGCGGGTTGCTCGCTGGTAGGCGGCGAGACTGCTGAAATGCCAGGCATGTACGAAGGCGAAGACTACGACCTGGCAGGCTTCTGCGTTGGCGTCGTGGAGAAGGCCGAGATCATCGACGGCTCGAAAGTCGCTGCCGGTGATGCCCTGCTCGCCCTGCCGTCTTCCGGTCCGCACTCCAACGGCTACTCACTGATCCGCAAGATCATCGAAGTCGCCGGTGCCGATATCGAAACCATCCAGCTGGACGGCAAGCCGCTGACCGAACTGCTGATGGCACCGACCCGCATCTACGTCAAACCTTTGCTCAAGCTGATCAAGGAGACTGGCGCTGTCAAAGCCATGGCCCACATCACTGGCGGCGGTCTGCTGGACAACATCCCGCGCGTGCTGCCAGCTGGCGCTCAGGCGGTAGTCGACGTGGCGAGCTGGCAGCGTCCAGCCGTATTCGACTGGCTGCAGCAGCAAGGCAACGTCGCTGAAAACGAAATGCACCGCGTGCTGAACTGCGGCGTCGGCATGGTTATCTGCGTCGCTCAGGAGCACGTTGAAACCGCGCTGAACGTTCTGCGCGAAGCAGGCGAGCAGCCTTGGGTCATCGGCCAGATCGCCACCGCTGCCGAAGGCGCTGCGCAAGTCGAGCTGAAAAACCTCAAGGCGCACTGATGCCCGCAACCTGCGATGTAGTGGTGCTGCTGTCCGGCACCGGTGGCAACCTGCAAGCCATGATCGACAGCTTCAAGGGCGGTGATCACCCCGCCCGTATCCGCGCGGTGATTTCCAACCGCGCCGATGCCTTCGGTTTGCAGCGCGCCAGGGACGCAGGTATCGATACCAGCGTCCTCGATCACAAGGATTACGACGGTCGCGAGGCATTCGATGCCGCGTTGATCGAAGTGATCGACACCTACCAGCCGAATCTGGTTGTCCTCGCCGGATTCATGCGCATCCTGACCGCGGGCTTCGTCCGGCATTATCAGGGGCGCCTGCTGAACATCCACCCTTCCCTGCTTCCTCTCTATAAAGGCTTGCACACCCACCAACGGGTGCTGGAAGCTGGCGACGCCGAGCATGGCTGTACCGTGCACTTCGTCACCGAGGAACTCGACGGTGGACCACTGGTCGTACAATCAGTGATTTCGGTGGAGCCCAACGATACGCCGAGCACTCTTGCCCAGCGTGTTCACGTTCAGGAACACCACATCTATCCACTGGCTATTCGCTGGTTTGCCGAGGGCCGCTTGAGCCTTGCCGCAGAAGGCGCATTATTGGACGGGCAGTTGATCGCCGCCAATGGCCACTTGATTCGAACCTAGGAGATATTATGCGTCGCGCTTTGCTGTTCGCTTTCGCTCTGCTCGCATTGCCTGCCACCCAGGCCGCAGACCTGCAACCCTTCTCCGCCAGCTACACCGCCGACTGGAAACAGCTGCCCATGAGCGGCACGGCCGAACGCAGCCTGACCTCCGGCCCGAACGGCGTATGGACCCTGAATTTCAAGGCTTCCATGATGATCGCCAGTCTGAGCGAAGTCAGCACGCTGAAGGTCGACAAGGACACCATGCTGCCGCAGACCTACAACTTCGAGCGTGGTGGTCTGGGGAAGTCCAAGAAAGTTGATCTGGCGTTCGACTGGTCCACCAAGTTCATCACCGGCACGGATCGCGGCGACGCCGTCAAGCTGCCGCTGAACCGTGGTGTTCTGGACAAATCCACTTACCAACTGGCCCTGCAACACGATGTGGCCGCTGGCAAGAAGACCATGACCTATCAAGTCGTCGACGGTGACGAGATTGATACTTACGATTTCCGTGTGCTGGGCTCCGAGAAGGTCGCCACCAAGGCCGGTCAGATCGACGCCATCAAGGTCGAGCGCGTGCGCGACCCGACGCAAAGCAAGCGTATTACCGTGCTCTGGTTCGCCAAGGACTGGGACTACCTGCTGGTTCGCCTGCAACAGGTCGAAACCGACGGCAAGGAATACAACATCATGCTGCTGGACGGCACGGTGAATGGCAAAGCGGTCAAAGGCAGCTGATAGCAGCCCCATCGCAATCAAAAAGCCCCGCCATCGTGCGGGGCTTTTTTGTGCCTGGGAGACGGGCAGCTATTAATAGCCTGTGGGAGATTCTATGTTGGCCTGCAAGGTTGATCCCGGTGGGAGCGAATTCATTCGCGAATGCGTCTTGTCAGGCGACAGAAGTGTTGAAGCTGCCGACCCTTTCCCGAATGAATTCGGTCCCACAGGTCCTGCATAAGCGTGAGAGGCTCTCAACCTGTTGGAGCGAGGCTTGCCCGCGAAGAACGATAACGCGGTATTGCAATGAAACCGCGTCGCCTATATCGCGGGCAAGCCCGGCTCCACAGGGATTTGCGATCCACCCGAGATGGTTATCTCTGGGAGATTCTATGTTGGCCTGCAAGGGTTGATCCCGGTGGGAGCGAATTCATTCGCGAATGCGTCATGTCAGGCGACAGAAGTGTTGAATCTGCCGGCCCTTTCCCGAATGAATTCGGTCCCACAGGTCCTGCATAAGCGTGAGATGCTCTCAACCTGTTGGAACGAGGCTTGCCCGCGAAGAACGATAACGCGGTATTGCAATGAAACCGCGTCGCCTATATCGCAGGCAAGCCCGGCTCCCACAGGGATTAGCGATCCAACTGAAACGATTATCTGTGGGAGATTCTGTGTTGGCCTGCAAGGGTTGATCCCGGTGGTTCGAATTCATTCGCGAATGCGTCATGTCAGGCGACAGAAGTATTGAAGCTGCCGACCCTTTCCCGAATAAATTCGGTCCCAAAGGTCCTGCATAAGCTTGAGAGGCTACCAACCTGTTGGAGCGAGGCTTGCCCGCGAAGAACGATAACGCGGTGTGGCCGTGAAACCGCGTCGCCAGTATCGCGGGCAAGCCCGGCTCCCACAGGGATTTGCGATGCACCTGAGACGGTTGTCTGTTGGGAATTCATTCGCGAAGAGGCCAGTACAGTCGATGCATTTTGATCAGCCTTAGCACCGCCTTCGCGAATGAATTCGCTCCCACAGGTGCCATAAATCCGCAGCTGGAGCCACATGAAATAATCTTCATTTACCTGACAGACCCGCTGTAGCCCTTATAAATAAAGGCTCCCGGCAACCTGCCGTGCTCTGCAACCGGACATGAAAAAAACCAACTATTTACGTAGTCAGCTAACAAATTCTATAACTGAGGCCTGCGACAGATCGCCGCAGTCCAAGTCAGGAGTTTGAACGATGACCGTAATAGTAACTGAACGCGATGACGCCCATATCTCCCACGAAAGCATTGCCGACGGCATTCAAATCTGGGACGTCTACCAGCAGGATCAACTGGTCGGCATGTTTCACGTCGAGTCCGATGCGCAGCGCTACAAGATGGAACTCGAGGCGCAGGAAAACCAACGCAGTCAGTGATCGCTGACGTGCTGGATGACAAACAGAATCGCTTAAAAAACAAAACCCGCACTTGGCGGGTTTTGTTTTGACACGACGCAGGTATTACCACATCAGATCATCAGGGATCTTGTAAGCCGCGTACGGATCATCGCCGTCTGCCTTCTCTTCAGTCGGCTCGCTCAACATCACGATGCGACGCGGGTCGCGCTCCTGAATCTTCAGCGCCGCCTCACGGGGAATGACTTCATAGCCCCCACCATGACTGACGATCGCCAGCGAGCCGTTGCTCAGCTTGCTACGCATCAGGTTGTTGACCGACAGGCGCTTGACCTTCTTGTCGTCGACGAAGTTGTAGTAATCCTCGGTGGTCAGCTTGGGCAGACGCGAAGATTCGATCAATTGCTTGACCTGAGCGGCGCGGGCCTTCTGCTCGACCTTCTCCTGCTGCTGCCGATTGAGCTCCTGATCGCGCTTGACCTTCTCGGCCGCGGCTTCCTGGGCGGCACGCTTTTGCGAGTCGTCGATTTCAATCTGGCCTTTGTGGGCCAGACGCTGTTCTTTCTGCTTGTCTTTGCTGACCTGTTTGGCCTGCTTCTGGTTGACCAGGCCTGCCTTGAGTAACTGATCGCGAAGGGAAATGCTCATTGTCTACTCACTTATGCAGATGCAGCGAGCTCAGCCACAGCTGGGCGCGTTCTTTTCCTGACGTTTGGCTTCGCCCCACAGAGCGTCCATTTCTTCAAGGGTGCAATCTTCCATGGGACGCTGGGTGTCGCGCAATGCCTGTTCGATAAATCGGAAGCGGCGTTCGAATTTGCGGTTGGCAGCGCGCAGGGCATTTTCAGGATCGACCTTGAGATGCCGGGCCAGATTCACCGCTGCAAACAACAGATCGCCAACCTCTTCCTCAATGCCCGCAGCGTCGTTGTCAGCCATGGCTTCCAGCACTTCATCGAGCTCTTCGCGGACATTGTCGACCACGGGCAAGGCTGAAGGCCAGTCGAAACCTACCTGTGATGCCCGTTTTTGCAACTTGGCGGCACGAGACAACGCAGGCAACACGGCGGGCACATCGTCGAGCAGTGACAACTGCTCAGGCGCTTTTGCCTTGACGGCCCGTTCCTGAGCCTTGATCTCCTCCCAGCGCTGCTTGACCTCTTCGTCGCTCAAGCGCGGCGTTTCCAGTGGCGCATACAAATCGCCAGTGGGAAAAACATGAGGGTGACGACGGATCAGCTTGCGCGTAATGCCATCAATCACGCCGTCAAACTCGAACCGCCCTTCTTCCCTGGCCAGTTGGCTGTAGTACACCACCTGAAACAGCAAATCGCCCAGCTCGCCCTTGAGATCATCGAAGTCACCGCGCTCAATGGCGTCGGCCACTTCGTACGCTTCTTCAAGGGTGTGCGGCACGATGCTGGCGTAATTCTGCTGCACGTCCCACGGGCAACCGTATTTCGGGTCACGCAGACGGGCCATGAGGTGGAGCAGGTCTTGGAGCGAATACATGGGGTTCCCTTCGGTCACAGCTTTAAGCTACAAGCCCCAAGCTACAAGTTGTCCGCGTCCAGCTTGCGGCTTGTAGCTTAAAGCTTGCAGCTACGCCTCAAGGCGTTCTGTTTCGCCGCGTCTCGATAATGTTCGGCAATTGCGAGATCCGCCCCAGCAAGCGGCCCAAGGCATCAAGCCCCGGGATCTCGATGGTCAGCGACATCAACGCCGTGTTGTCCTCTTTGTTCGAGCGGGTGTTGACCGCCAGCACGTTGATCCGCTCGTTGAGCAGGATCTGCGATACGTCACGCAGCAGACCGGAACGGTCGTAGGCACGGATGATGATGTCCACCGGATAAGTGAGCACCGGCACCGGGCCCCAGCTGACCTGAATGATCCGCTCGGGCTCGCGACCGCCCAACTGCAGGACCGAGGCGCAATCCTGACGGTGAATGCTCACGCCACGGCCTTGCGTGATATAGCCGACGATGGCATCGCCCGGCAGCGGCTGGCAGCAGCCCGCCATCTGCGTCATCAGGTTGCCGACACCCTGAATCTGGATATCGCCACGCTTGCCGGGCTTGTAGCCGGTGGCTTTGCGTGGGATCAGTTCCAGTTGCTCGTTGCCGCGCTCTGGCTCGACCAGCTGTTGCGCCAGATTGACCAGTTGAGTCAGACGCAGATCGCCCGCACCCAATGCCGCGTACATATCGTCGGCGGCGCGCATGTTGGCTTTTTCCGCCAGCCGCTCGTGGTCCACCGCTGGCAGTGCCAGACGCGCCAGCTCCCGCTCAAGCAAGGTTCGACCGGCCGCAACGTTCTGGTCACGCGCCTGCAATTTGAACCAGTGAACGATTTTCGCCCGCGCCCGGGAGGTGGTGATGTAACCCAGGTTGGAGTTCAGCCAGTCACGGCTCGGCGTCCCCTGCTTACTGGTGATGATCTCGACCTGCTCACCGGTCTGCAGGCTGTAGTTGAGCGGTACGATCCGGCCATTGATCTTCGCGCCCCGGCAGTTATGGCCGATTTCGGTGTGAACCCGATAAGCGAAGTCCAGCGGTGTAGCCCCCTTGGGCAAGTCAATGGCGTGGCCGTCCGGTGTGAAGACGTAGACGCGATCCGGCTCGATGTCGACGCGCAGCTGTTCAGCCAGCCCACCGATATCGCCCAGTTCTTCGTGCCATTCCAGCACCTGACGCAGCCAGGAGATTTTCTCTTCGTAATGATTGGAGCCGGATTTGACGTCGGTGCCTTTGTAACGCCAGTGCGCACAAACCCCCAGTTCGGCTTCTTCGTGCATCGCATGGGTACGGATCTGGACTTCCAGCACCTTGCCTTCCGGCCCGATGACCGCGGTGTGCAGCGAGCGATAGCCGTTTTCCTTGGGGTTGGCGATGTAGTCGTCAAACTCCTTGGGAATGTGCCGCCACAAGGTGTGCACGATACCCAGCGCGGTGTAGCAGTCGCGCATTTCCGGAACCAGCACCCGCACGGCGCGAACGTCGTAGATCTGGCTGAAATCCAGACCCTTGCGCTGCATTTTGCGCCAGATGGAATAGATGTGTTTGGCCCGGCCACTGATATCGGCTTTGACGCCGGTGGCCAGCAGTTCGTTGTCCAGTTGCGACATCACATCGCTGATGAAACGTTCGCGATCAAGGCGACGTTCATGCAACAACTTGGCGATCTGCTTGTATTGCTCAGGTTCCAGGTAGCGGAAGGACAAGTCCTCCAGCTCCCATTTGATATGGCCGATACCCAAGCGGTGGGCCAAAGGCGCATAAATATCAAAGACTTCACGGGCCACGCGATTGCGCTTTTCTTCGTCGGCATTTTTCACCGCACGGATCGCGCACGTACGCTCGGCCAGCTTGATCAAGGCAACGCGAACGTCGTCGACCATGGCGACCAGCATCTTGCGCAGGTTTTCCACCTGCACCTGAGTGCCCAATACCAACGACTGGCGCGGACTGAGGCTGGCGCTGATTGCCGCCATGCGCAGCACGCCATCAATCAGTCGGGCGACCGTTGCGCCGAAACGCTGCTCGACATCCGGCAACGGAATCTTGCCTTCGCGCACGCCCCGGTACAGAACCGCTGCAACCAGCGAGTCCTGGTCCAGCTTGAGGTCGGCGAGGATCTCGGCGATTTCCAGTCCCGTATGAAAACTGGACGTGCCTTCGGCCCAGAGATTCTTCGCTGCATTGTCCTGCTGCTCGGCTTGCCGAACAAATTCACAGGCCTCTTTCAGCGCCTGTCGGTCCACTATGAGGTCGACGCTGACCACATGATCAAGCCACGCGTCGAGATTGATACTGCCGTCTGTGTTTATCGGCTGGTGTGCTCTCACCTGTACCATGTTGCTTACCTTCCCTACGGCGCGATGAATAGCGCCTACAGTCGCTGACCTTCTTGAGCGAACACTCCTCACCGGGCAAGCGAGGACTGGTGTCCGCGGGTCAGTCGGATTAAACGAGACTCCGTGTAAGCAGCCGACTCGATTCCCTGGGCCGCCGCTTACTTACTCGCTTCAAATAACGCCATCGCCTCGACATGTGCCGTCTGTGGAAACATATCGAGGATACCGGCACGTTTTAATCTGTAGCCCTGACTGAGCAATTCGACAGTGTCACGAGCCAAAGTTGCCGGATTACATGAAACATAAAGTAACCGGCGGGCGCCTAATGTCTTCAGCTTGCGCACCACCTCAAAAGCACCGTCACGCGGCGGGTCCAACAGCACCGCAGTAAAGCCTTGCGCTGCCCATTCAGCCTTGTCCAGCGGCTGCGAAAGATCCGCCTGAAAAAATGCCACGTTGTGTAGATCATTACTCATTGCATTGCGGGTGGCACGATCGACCATGGTCGCAACCCCTTCGACCGCTACCACCTCTTTGACCGTTTTCGCCAATGGCAGGGCAAAATTGCCCAGCCCGCAAAACAGATCCAGTACCCGCTCATCGGCCTGGGGTGCCAACCACTCCAGCGCCTGTTCGATCATCGCGGTGTTGACCGCCGCGTTGACCTGAATGAAATCTCCCGGCCGATACGCCAGCTCCAGATCCCAGGGCTCCAATCGATAGCCCAGGGATTGCGAAGCGTCTACAGGCTGCGGATCACCTTCCCCATGCAACCATAGTTGTGCGTCATGAGTATGGCAAAATGCTTTCAAATTATTGAGATCGGTTTCAGCCAGTGGCGCAGTGTGCCGAACCAGTACCGCGCTCGATGTCCCCCAAAACAATTCGACATGCCCCAGCACCTGAGGCTTGCTAAAGCTTTTCAGCATTCCCGGCAGCTGCATCATGATCGGTTGCAAAGCCTGTACCAGCACCGGGCATTCATCGATGGCGACGATGTCCTGGCTGGCGGCGGCACGAAAGCCCACGTCCAGATGTTTTGCCTTTACGTCCCAGCGTACCGCGACCCGGGCGCGCCTGCGGTAGGCAAACTCCGGACCGGTCAGCGGCGCTGCCCACTGCTCCGGCTCAACGCCCGCGACCCGTTGCAACTGCTCGGCGAGCATGCGCTGTTTCAGGGCGAGCTGTTCAGCGTGGGGCACATGCTGCACGCTGCAACCGCCGCAGCGACCAAAATGCACGCACGGCGCAGGACGACGCATCGCGCTGCCCTGGAACACACGTTCGGTGCGTGCTTCAACGATTTTGCCGTGGGCATTGAGTACCCGCGCCTCGACCTCTTCGCCTGCCAGGCTGCCCGCGACGAACCAGGTCTTGCCTTCGAAAAACGCGATGCCGCGCCCATCGTTCGCCAGGCGCTCGATGGTCAGCCGCTGTTTCTTGCCCGTCGGGATCTGGTTTGCCCGGGTACCGCCTGCTGGCTGGAAGCGCAGGCCTCTTTCATGTTTGGCCATCAGTTGGGCGCGTCATAGACGCCGGTCGACAAGTAACGGTCGCCACGGTCACAAATGATCGCGACCAGGACCGCATTTTCGACTTCACGGGACAGACGCAACATGCCCGCGACCGAACCGCCCGAGGACACACCGCAGAAGATGCCTTCTTCGCGGGCCAGACGGCGCATGGTCTCTTCGGCCTCGACCTGGCCCATATCAATGATGCGATCCACCCGATCAGCCTGATAAATGCGTGGCAGGTACTCTTCCGGCCAGCGACGAATACCCGGAATCGCTGCGCCTTCCATCGGTTGCAGTCCGACGATCTGCACATTCGGGTTCTGTTCTTTCAGGTAACGCGACACGCCCATGATGGTGCCGGTGGTCCCCATGGAGCTGACGAAATGGGTGACTGTGCCGCCCGTCTGCTGCCAGATTTCGGGGCCGGTGCTGGTGTAATGCGCCTGCGGGTTATCGCCGTTGGCAAACTGGTCAAGCACCTTGCCGCGACCTTCGCTCTGCATCCGCTCAGCCAGGTCACGGGCACCTTCCATGCCCTCTTCCTTGCTGACCAGAATCAGCTCGGCGCCATAGGCAGTCATCGCCGCCTTGCGTTCGGCGCTGGAGTTGTCCGGCATGATCAGGACCATCTTGTAACCCTTGATCGCGGCGGCCATGGCCAAGGCGATGCCAGTGTTACCAGAGGTCGCTTCGATCAGGGTGTCACCAGGATGAATCTGACCACGCAGTTCGGCACGGGTAATCATCGACAGCGCAGGACGATCCTTGACCGAACCGGCAGGGTTGTTCCCCTCCAGTTTCAGCAGGAGTGTATTGCTGGTATTACCCGCCATGCGCTGCAAGCGCACAAGCGGGGTGTTGCCGACGCAATCGGCAATGGTTGGGTACTGCAGGGTCATGGCGTATTCGCAATCCAGACTGCGGGGGCGCCTATCATAACGGCAAACGCCTAAAGCCCATATCACGCAAAGTACGGGTCTTATCGCCAAATGGAATAACGCATAGTCAGCGATGCGAAGCCACCCTTCACCCAGTAGGGGTAATATGCGGCGATTGTGTCCGGTTAAATAGCTACACTGCCTGACACCAACCTGCCATCACCACCTTACAAGCCTGTGTAGCTCACCGGCCATCCTCGCCCGCTGGAGAAAAAAGTGTGCTGAAAAAGCTGGGTATCAAAGGCCGCGTGCTGCTGCTGACCGTCGTGCCGGCCATTCTCATGGCGACGCTGCTGGGGGGATATTTCACCTGGATGCAGCTGCACGACTTGCAGGAGCAATTGTTACAGCGCGGCGAAATGATTGCCGAGGAGCTTGCGCCTCTTGCCGCGCCAGCGCTGGACCGCGGTGACAGCGCCCTGCTTGAACGCATCGCAGTGGAGACGCTGGAAGAGAACGACGTACGTTCCGTATCGTTTCTCAGCGCAGACCGGGTGCCACTGGCTCATGCCGGGCCGAGCATGATCAACTCGCCTCCCGAGGGCAACAGCACAAAACTCCTGCAACGCACCGGCAACGATGCGACACGCTACTTGCTTCCGGTGCTCGGTCGCGAACGTCACCTGACCGGCGAAATCATCCCGAATGAAGCCGACCGCCTGCTGGGCTGGGTCGAAGTCGAGCTGACCCACAGCGGTACATTGCTGCGCGGTTATCGCAGCATGTTTTTCAGCCTGCTGCTGATTCTGGGCGGGATGGCCCTGACCGCAGTGCTCGCGCTGCGCATGAGCCGCACGATCAACGGCCCTATCAGCCTGATCAAACAAGCGGTTTCCCAACTCAAGGACGGTAATCTGGAAACCCGCCTGCCACCGCTGGGCAGCCTGGAACTGGATGAACTGGCTTCGGGCATTAACCGCATGGCCGCAACGCTACAAAACGCTCGGGAAGAATTGCAACACAGCATCGAACAAGCCACTGAAGACGTCCGGCAGAATCTGGAAACCATCGAAATCCAGAACATCGAACTGGATCTGGCGCGCAAAGAAGCGCTGGAAGCCAGCCGGATCAAATCCGAATTCCTGGCCAACATGAGCCATGAAATCCGCACGCCGCTCAATGGCATTCTTGGTTTTACCCATTTACTGCAGAAAAGCGATCTGACGCCGCGCCAGTACGATTACCTGAGCACCATCGAAAAATCGGCCGACAGCCTGCTGGGGATCATCAACGAAATTCTCGACTTCTCGAAGATCGAGGCCGGCAAACTGGTCCTCGATAATGTGCCGTTCAACCTGCGTGATCTGCTGCAGGACACACTGACCATTCTTGCCCCGGCTGCCCACGCCAAACAGCTGGAACTGGTCAGTCTGGTGTACCGAGACACGCCGTTGTCATTGCTCGGCGACCCGCTGCGCCTGAAGCAGATCATGACCAATCTGGTCAGCAACGCGATCAAGTTCACCCGGGAAGGCACTATCGTCGCCAGGGCCATGGTCGAAGACGAAAGCGAAGACAGCGCCCAGTTACGCATTAGCGTGGAGGACACTGGGATCGGCTTGTCCAGCCAGGACGTGCGCGCCTTGTTTCAGGCCTTCAGCCAGGCCGATAACTCGTTGTCCCGACAGCCGGGCGGTACCGGTCTGGGCCTGGTGATTTCCAAGCGGTTGATCGAGCAGATGGGGGGCGAGATTGGCGTCGACAGTGAGCCGGGCGAAGGTTCGGAGTTCTGGATCAGCCTGCGCCTGCCCAAAGCCCGTGACGATATCGAGGACGCGCCCGCCCTGCCGTTGCAGGGGCTGCGGGTCGCGGTAATGGAGCATCACGATCTGGCGCGGCAAGCCCTTGAGCATCAACTGGAAGACTGCGGCTTGCAGACACTGGTGTTCAACAACCTGGAAAACCTGCTCAACGGTGTCACCGCGGCGCATCAAACACCCGCAGCGATCAGCCTCGCCGTATTGGGTATCACCGCTCACGAGCTGCCGCCCGAGCGCCTGCGCCAGCACATCTGGGACCTGGAAAACCTCGACTGCAAAGTGCTGGTGCTGTGTCCGACCACCGAGCAGGCGTTGTTCCAGCTGGCGGTCCCGGACATCTACACCCAGTTGCAGGCCAAACCGGCCTGCACCCGCAAACTGCGCCGCGCCTTGTGCGAGCTGATCAGCCCGGTCGCCCAACGCAGCGATACCGCCGAACCGTTGTCCAGCCGTCCGCCACGTCTGCTGTGCGTGGACGACAACCCGGCCAACCTGCTGCTGGTGCAAACCCTGCTGGAAGACATGGGCGCCGAAGTGACTGCGGTGGACAGCGGCTATGCAGCGCTGCACGCGGTGAAGACCGAGACCTTCGATCTGGTGCTCATGGACGTGCAAATGCCCGGCATGGACGGGCGTCAGACCACTGAAGCAATCCGGGCCTGGGAGACCGAACGCCAGAGTTCGTCGCTGCCTATCGTCGCCCTGACCGCCCATGCCATGGCCAATGAAAAGCGCGCGCTGCTGCAGAGCGGCATGGACGATTACCTGACCAAGCCTATCAGTGAACGACAACTGGCCCAGGTGGTGCTCAAGTGGACCGGCCTGGCCCTGCGCAATCAGGCACCGGAGCGTCAAACCGAAAACACTCACCGCAGTGCCGACATGCATGTGCTTGATCACAGCGAAGGATTGAAACTGGCCGCAGGCAAACCTGATCTCGCCGCCGACATGCTGGCCATGTTGCTGGCATCACTGGAAGGCGACCGTGAAGCGATTCGCTCAGCCCGTGAAAGCGATGACCGGGAAGCCCTGCTCGAACGCGTCCATCGCCTGCACGGCGCAACCCGATACTGTGGAGTTCCGCAATTACGTGCTGCATGTCAACGCAGCGAAACGCTACTCAAGCAAAATGCACCGCAAGTCCACGATGCTCTGGACGAACTGGAATCAGCCATAAAACGCCTGGCTGATGAAGCGCGGGTGAGTGCCTGATCGAAGGGTTTGAGCCCACGGTCCATGGCACCGCGCTGGCTCGCGCCAAACATAGAACTGTAGGAGCGCGCTTGCCCGCGATTCGGTCTGTCAGTCGATGAATATATCGTCTGTGCTGGCGCAATCGCGGGCAATCTCGCTCCTACAGAAAAAGCATTTGAATTCAGTTAGTTATTTTATGTTTGACGGGAGCCGCCGAAGCTGCAAAGCAATATATCTGACACACCGCTTTCTCGGCCTTCGGCAGCGCCTACAAGATCCGGTATCTCTCCAACACTACAAGGAATCGTAGATGCGCACTCTGATCTTCAGCAGCCAGACTTACGACCGCGACAGCTTTCTTGCCGCGCGTCTGCCTGAATCGCTGCAACTGCACTTCCAGCCGGCTCGCCTGACAATGGAAACAGCCGCACTCGCGGACGGCCACGAAGTCGTGTGCGCGTTCATCAATGATGACCTCAGCGCGCCCGTACTTGAACGTCTGGCCGCCGGTGGCACTCGTTTGATTGCTCTGCGTTCGGCCGGCTACAACCATGTCGACCTGCCAACCGCGCAGAAACTGGGGATCAGCGTGGTGCGGGTACCCGCCTATTCACCGCATGCCGTGGCCGAACATGCCGTCGCGCTGATTCTGGCCCTCAACCGTCGCCTGCATCGCGCCTACAACCGCACCCGTGACGGCGATTTCAGCCTGCATGGCCTGACCGGCTTCGATCTGGTGGGCAAAACCGTCGGCATCGTCGGCACTGGGCAGATCGGCGCAACCTTCGCCAAAATCATGTCGGGTTTCGGGTGCGAGTTGCTCGCCTACGACCCCTTCCCCAATCCACACGTCGAAGCCCTGGGCGCCCGCTACCTGAGCCTCGAAGAATTGCTGCAACAGTCGCAGATCATCAGCCTGCACTGCCCGCTCACGCCGCAAACCCGACACCTGATCAATGCCCGGTCGCTGGCGACCATGCAGCGCGGTGCCATGTTGATCAACACAGGACGCGGCGCGCTGGTCGACACCCCGGCCCTGAGCGAAGCCTTGAAAAGCGGTCAGTTGGGTTATCTGGGGCTGGATGTCTACGAAGAAGAAGCGCTGCTGTTTTTCGAGGATCGCTCCGATCACCCGCTGCAAGATGACGTGCTTGCCCGCCTGCTGACCTTTCCCAATGTAATCGTGACCGCTCATCAGGCTTTTCTGACCCACGAAGCCCTGGGTGCTATCGCGCAGACCACGCTGGACAACATTCATGCCTGGTCCAGCGGTCAGCCGCAAAATCTCGTGGCAAGCTAGCGGGAAGAGAAATCCCACAACTGCGTGATAGGATGCGCGCAATTTGGAGGACCTCATGGCCGAACACGATTTTCGCTACAGCATGCTCAACCCGCAACACACCCTGACCGAGTGCCGCACCCTCGCACCGGGGCGCTATCAAGTGACTGGCAACGGCGGTTCGATTCACGACCGTGACGAACTGCTGGTGACCATCAAAGGCAGCAAAACCCTGCACATGCGCCTGCAGGTCGAGAAGGTCCGCCACCTGATCAACCCGCCCGGCCAATGGATTGCAGTCGCCAAAGGTCCGGTGTTCGACGAACTGGCCATCCACCAGTGGAAGGTCAATTGCGACAGTTGCGGTGTAGTGCTGGACTTCGAGTTCATGGTTGACGCCAAGGCTGGCGTTGCCGCACAGAAACCCGCCGCATCAGCACGCATTGCCGAGCTGGGCTGGAAATCCGAAGGTGAGAAGCACTTCTGCAAGAAGTGTCAGGAGAAAGCTGCATGAAACCGTTTGCCCTGTCAGCACTCGTCGGTGCTGCCTTGCTGGTCGGCTGCGCGGCTAAACCGCTGCCGATCAAGCATGACCAAAGCTACGTGCTGGAATGGATCGGCGAACGTCCGCTGATCGACAACAGTCACCTGACCATGACCCTGGGCGCCGATGGCCGCGCCTACGGCAATGCCGGCTGCAACCACTGGTTTGCGTCGTACACCCTGCAGGACGAGACCATCACGTTTGGTGCCGTCGGCAGCACCCGCAAAATGTGTGCCCCGGCCCTGATGGAGCAAGAGCAACGCTTCCTGCAAGCGGTTGGCAAAGTTCAGCGCTGGGACATCTCGCCCATCGACCAACTGCGCCTGTGGCCTGCGCAAGGCAAACCGTTGAGGTTCTGGGAAGAGGGTTGATCCCTGGGTTGCACCATTTCCGGTAGGAGCGAACTTGTTCGCGAGGCGGTGTATCTGAAGAACCGCGTCAGCCCTCTCGCCAACAAGTTGCCTTCTACCACAACAATCTGACACGGCAATGCCCGGTAGGAGCGAACTTGTTCGCGAGGCGGTTTGCCTGAATAACCGCATCAGCCCCTCTCGCCAACAAGTTGCCTCCTACCAGAACCGCCTGACACGCACTGATCGGTAGGAGCGAACTTGTTCGCGACGTGATGGTGCAGCCGATAGAGGTTTTTCCTGCCTATTAGATTTCACCCCTCCCCGCGCAGCGCCTTCAGCTTCGCCGTCACACCGGCTGCGGTCTGTTCGCCCAGCAACTGCGCACGCATCTTGCCCTTGTCGTCGATGATGTAGGTCACCGGTAGTGCCTCACTCGGCGGCAGGTCATATTGCGCAGCCGGGTCCTGAGCCAACACCGTGAACTTGATGCCCAGCGCATTGCTGGCGGTTTTCAGCTCTTCGCCCTGCAAGTTGTCGAAATTGACCCCAAGCACCGTCACCTTCTGGTCCTTGAGCTCTTCCGACAGGTGATTGAGCTCCGGGATTTCAACCCGGCACGGGCCGCACCATTCAGCCCAGTAATTGATCACCAGCCAATGCTTTTCGATACGCTCGCTGGCAACTTTCTGGCCGTTCTGGTCAGCCCCCAGATCCACGCCACACCCCGCCAGCAAGATACTGCCGACCAATGCCACTACCGCTGCCAATCGCCTCGCCATGTTGTTCCTCACTCCTGTCAAACAAAATGCAATTTTCAGAGTTGACCCAAATCCTGTAGGAGCTCACCGACAGCGTGCTGTCAGGGACGCCGGGACGACTCTCATCGAATACTTAAACCTGCGACCGATCACCGCTCGGTGTTTAGCCCAGGTCCTATGGCGGGTAGAATAGCCGCCACTTCATGCTGGATGCGACCTGCAAATGACCGACCTGACGCTTTATCACAACCCGCGCTGCTCCAAATCGCGCGGCGCGCTGGAACTGCTGCAAGCCCGAGGCCTGAGCCCGTCCATCGTGTTGTACCTGGAAACCCCGCCCGACGCCGGGCAATTGCGCGACGTTCTGAACAAGCTGGGCATCAGTGCCCGTCAACTGCTGCGCACCGGCGAAGACGATTACAAAACCCTCAACCTGGCCGACCAAAGCCTGAGCGACGACGCATTGATCGACGCCATGGTCGCGCACCCCAAACTCATCGAGCGGCCGATCCTGGTCGCCGGTGACAAGGCCGTCATCGGCCGCCCACCAGAAAACGTCCTGGAGCTTTTACCATGAGCACGCCGTACATCCTGGTCCTCTTTTACAGCCGCAACGGCTCAACCAGCGAAATGGCCCGGCAGATCGCCCGCGGTATCGAACTGGGCGGTATGGAAGCGCGCTTGCGTACCGTACCCGCGATTTCCACCGAATGCGAAGCCGTGGCGCCGAGCATCCCGGAAAGTGGCGCGCTGTTCGCCACACTGGATGACCTGAAAAACTGCGCGGGCCTGGCCCTTGGCAGCCCGACGCGGTTCGGCAACATGGCGGCACCGCTCAAGTACTTCCTCGACGGCACCAGCAACCTGTGGCTGACCGGCGCGCTGGTGGGCAAACCGGCCAGCGTGTTCACCTCCACCGCCAGCCTGCACGGCGGCCAGGAAACCACCTTGATGTCGATGCTACTGCCGTTGCTGCACCACGGCATGCTGATCACCGGCCTGCCTTACAGCGAATCTGCACTGGTGGAAACCAGTGGCGGCGGCACCCCCTATGGCGCCAGTCACCACGCCGGGCCTGACGGCAAGCGCCCGCTTGATCCGCACGAGACCCAACTGTGTCGCGCACTCGGTCAGCGTCTGGCGAAAACCGCCCTTCTGCTAGACCCGGCCCGTGGCTAAAAAGCCTAAAGTCCTGCCTGCGCTGGACTGGCTTGAGCCGAGAGTAAAAATCAGCCGCCTGATCAGCCTGAGCAGTTTTTTCGGGCTGATCGCGCTGCTGAGCATTTATTACCTGTGGATTGCCGACCTGCACGGCGCACGGCCATGGGTGATTCTGCTGATCGAGCTGGTGCCGTTGCTGTTGTTCGCACCGGACATCATCAGTGGCAGCCCCCGCGCTTATTCGTGGCTGTGTTTCGTGGTCAACCTGTATTTCATCAAAGGTGCGCTGGCAGCGTTCGATCCCAACCGTTCGCTGTTCGGCATCCTGGAGATGCTCGCCAGCCTCGGGGTATTTGTCAGCGCGCTGCTGTACATCAGATGGACTTTTCAGCGAAACCGTAAACTTGCGGGCGAAGGCCAAGTCTGAGGCTGTACGCATCATTTTCTGGAGCAGTAATGCACGATTACAAATGGCTGAATGAGTACTGCCTGAACCGCTTCGGCTCGGCCAAAGCCCTCGAAGCACATTTGCCGACACCCAAGACCGCTAAACAACTGCAAGCCATCGGCGACGACCGCTACCTGTCGACCATGGCCCTGCGGGTGTTCCGCGCCGGTTTGAAACACAGCCTGGTGGACGCCAAGTGGCCGACTTTCGAGGAAGTGTTCTACCGCTTCGATCCGGAAAAAGTCGTGCTCATGGGCGCCGACCATCTTGAGCGGCTGATGCAGGATGCGCGGATCATTCGCCACTTGGGCAAACTCAAAAGCGTGCCGCGCAATGCGCAACTGGTACTGGACATCGAAAAGGAACACGGCAGTTTCGGCAACTTCATCGCCCAATGGCCGGTGGATGACATCACCGGGCTCTGGCAGTACCTCGCCAAACACGGCAACCAGATGGGCGGACTGTCTGCGCCGCGCTTCCTGCGCATGGTGGGTAAAGACACCTTTATCCCGACCTGGGACGTGGTAGCCGCGCTCAACGCCCAGAAGATCGTCGACAAAGTCCCGACCAGCAAACGCGATCAGGCCATCGTCCAGCAAGTGTTCAACCAATGGCAAAGCGAAAGCGGCAGGCCGTTGTGCCAGCTGTCAGCGATGCTGGCGTTTACGGTGAATCACTGAGTCTACTAAATCTGTAGGAGCTGCCGCAGGCTGCGAATCGCGGAGTATCAGCCAATGCGCTTCGCAGCCTGCGGCAGCTCCTACAGAAACCGTCTTTAGACATTCACCACATTAACAAACCGCGATGCGGCGGTTTCGTCGATGCGCAGATTCGTGAAGTCGAACAGATTGCGGTCAGCCAGCTGTGACGGAATGACATTCTGCAGGCTGCGGAAAATGCTGTCGGTCCGACCCGGCGTCTTGCGCTCCCACTCCTGAAGCATGTCCTTGACCACCTGACGCTGCAGGTTTTCCTGAGAACCACACAGGTTGCACGGGATGATCGGGAAATTCCTGAAGTCGGAATAAGCCTGAATGTCCTTCTCATGGCAATACGCCAATGGCCGGATCACCACGTTGCGACCATCGTCGGCGCGCAGCTTGGGCGGCATGGCTTTCAGCGAGCCATTGAAGAACATATTCAGGAAAAACGTCTCGACGATGTCATCGCGATGATGCCCCAGCGCCATTTTCGTTGCGCCAATCTCGTCGGCAAAGGTGTACAGCGTGCCGCGACGCAGGCGTGAACACAGCGAACAGGTGGTCTTGCCTTCCGGGATCAGTTCCTTGACCACCGAGTATGTGTCTTTCTCGACGATGTGATACTCGATGCCCAGTGTTTCCAGATAGGCAGGCAGCACGTGCTCGGGGAAACCCGGCTGCTTCTGATCCATGTTCACGGCGACGATATCGAACTTGATCGGAGCGACCTTCTGAAAATGCATCAGCACATCAAGCATGGTGTAGCTGTCTTTGCCGCCAGACAGACAGACCATGACCTTGTCACCCTCTTCAATCATGTTGAAGTCGGCCACGGCTTCACCGGCCAGGCGACGCAGGCGTTTCTGCAGTTTGTTCTGATTGACTGAAAGGGTGCCCATGGCGCTGGTATCCGGTTGCAATGACAAGGAGAAAAGCCCGGCATTTTACGCATAAATACGGCGTGGGGCTAAAGCTTGCTGTTTACTGCCTGAGGGCATTAGCAGCGGCCTGTAGATCGCCAATTGCTCTAACCGGGTGCTTTTTGTACAGGTCAGGCTTCCTATACTGAAATCGAGGGCGGACGAGAAAGCAGTATTTTCAGGGATGTAAATCTATCGCCTGTACTGCTTCTTCCCGGCTAAAGACGGTTCCATGTCGTACATGAAAGGAAGGAGTACTCCACATGATCCATCACGTATGGGGATTGTTTGCCCATCCTGATCAGGAATGGCAGGACATCCGTGGCGAGGAAGAACAAAGCATCGGCCATCTATACCTCACGCATACCCTGATCCTGGCGGCAATCCCGGCGGTTTCGGCCTATATCGGGACCACGCAGATGGGCTGGGTAATTGGGGATCGAGCGCCGGTCATGCTGACCCACGAAAGCGCAATATGGATGACGATCATGTCGTACATCGCCATGCTCGCCGGTGTTGCGATCATGGGCGGCTTCATCCACTGGATGGCCCGCACCTACGATGCGACGCCTAGCCTGGCACGCTGCCTCGCCTTCGCGACTTACACGGCGACGCCGCTGTTCATCGGCGGTCTTGCTGCACTTTATCCACACATGTGGCTAGGCATGATGGTCGGCACGGCAGCCGTCTGCTACACGGTTTACCTGCTGTACGTCGGCGTGCCGACCTTCATGAAAATCCCGGCGGACGAAGGCTTCATGTTCTCAAGCTCCATACTTGCAGTGGGTCTGGTGGTGCTGGTGGCGATCATGGCGTTTACAGTGGTGCTGTGGGGCATTGGCGTTGGGCCGGAGTACTCCAACTGATGGTTCGCCGTTGAAATTGCATGTGACCGCAAATCCCGTGGGAGCGAATTCATTCGCGAAGGCGTTGGTTCTGGCGATATCAATGCGTCGACTGTGCTGGCCTCTTCGCGAATGAATTCGCTCCCACGGGAGACTACCGCGTCAGCCTGGACGACCATTCGGCAGCTTGGGTTTTCGATATCCAGGCCTTTTACGGCATACTCGGCGTCTCTGGAGACCCATGAAGCATGCTCGAGCCACTCAACACCCGTGTCGAAGTCTGTTACCAACAAGCCGAAGCCTTTTTCAAACGCCCTTTCACACGCCCGGTAGTCAGCCTCAAGCTGCGCGGCCAAAAAGCCGGTGTCGCGCATTTGCATGACAACATGCTGCGCTTCAACCCACAGCTGTACCGGGAAAACAGCGAAGACTTTTTACGCCAGACCGTCGCCCACGAAGTCGCGCACCTGATCGCCCACCAATTGTTCGGTGACCGCATCCAGCCCCACGGCGAGGAATGGCAACTGATCATGCGCGGCGTCTACGAACTGCCGCCCAACCGCTGCCACACCTACGCCGTCCAGCGCCGCAGCGTGACGCGCTACATATACCGCTGCCCGTGCCCTGGAAGCGAATTCCCGTTCTCGGCCCAACGTCACCAAATGGTCCGCAAAGGCCGCCGCTATTTATGCCGCAGCTGCCGCGAAACGCTGGTGTTCAGTGGTGAAACGCGGGTGGTTTGAGGTTCTACGCGATTGCGCAGAATCTGTGGGAGCGTGGCTTGCCCGCGATAAGGGCGACCCGGTATAAGCGGCAGACACATTCTGGCAAGCAATCCCACTCCCCTACTCGAGAGCCTGGTCTAGCTTTTGGGTCTCGCAAGGTAGAAAGGCAGTGGAATGCTATCAACCCATCAGTCTCGCCAGCTCCGCGTCGGCCGATACAGTGAAAGCGGTCGATTTTATCTAATCACGTCCAATACTCGAGATCGTCAGCCGATATTTGGCGATCTGAGGATAGGACGTCTTGTGGCCCGTCAGTTCATGGAAGCCGAGCGCGACGGTCTTGTCCAATCGCTGGCATGGGTAGTGATGCCTGACCATTTCCACTGGTTACTCGAACTGAAGAGTGGTTCATTGAGTCAGGCAGTCGGGCGTACAAAGTCCCTGACGTGCGCAGCAGTAAATGCTGCACAAGGGCGCACGGGTAGTATCTGGCAGCAAGGTTTTCATGACCGTGCCGTTCGACGTGATGAGGATCTCAAGGCGTTGGCGCGCTATGTCGTGATGAACCCGGTGCGCGCAGGCCTGGTCAAGCGTATTGGTAATTATCCTCTTTGGGACGCTGTCTGGATTTAGTTGCCCCTAAGACCGAGTCGTCCTTATCGCGGGCAAGCCACGCTCCCACATATTCCACGTCGTCGAATCAGCTTGCTAAAGATAGTGGCGGCTAGCCGCCAGCCCATAAAAAAACCCATCCGAAGATGGGTTTTTCAGTAACGCGGGCTGTGGTTAGACAGGCTTGCGCGTCGGGATCGGGCGGGTCAGTGGCTCTTCAGCCAGTTCAGCAACACCCAGATCATCTACTGGAGCGGTGTTGTCGATAGCACGACCACCGGAAGCCAGCTCGGTTTGCAGCTTGTCGGTGTCCAGCTCGCCGACCCACTTGGCAACCACGACGGTGGCAACAGCGTTACCTACCAGGTTGGTCAGGGCGCGGGCTTCGGACATGAAGCGGTCGATACCGAGGATCAGCGCCAGGCCGGCAACCGGCAGATGGCCGACAGCCGACAGGGTTGCAGCCAGTACGATAAAGCCGCTACCGGTCACGCCAGCAGCACCTTTGGACGACAGCAGCAGAACAAGCAGCAGGGTGATCTGATGGGTGATGTCCATGTGAGTGTTGGTCGCCTGAGCGATGAACACTGCAGCCATGGTCAGGTAGATCGACGTACCGTCCAGGTTGAACGAGTAGCCAGTGGGGATAACCAGACCTACTACCGACTTCTGTGCGCCCAGACGTTCCATCTTGATCAGCATGCGAGGCAGTGCCGATTCCGAGGAGGAAGTACCCAGTACGATCAACAGCTCTTCACGGATGTAGCGGATCAGCTTCAGCACGCTGAAGCCGTGAGCGCGGCAGATGCCACCCAGCACGATCAGTACGAACAATGCGCACGTGATGTAGAAGCAGATCATCAACTGGCCCAGTTGCACCAGCGAGCTCACACCGTAAGCACCGATGGTGAACGCCATGGCACCGAAGGCACCCAGAGGCGCGAGCTTCATGATCATGTTGATGATGTTGAACATCACGTGAGCGAAGCGATCGATGAAGTCCAGAACCGGCTTGCCGTAAGCACCCAGGCGATGCAGCGCGAAGCCGAAGATCACCGAGAACATCAGGACTTGCAGGATATCGCCGTTAGCGAAGGCACCGACGATGGTGTTCGGGATCACGTTAAGCAGGAAGCCAACGATGCTCTGGTCAGCGCCCGCTGTCACATAAGCAGCGATCTTGGAAGCATCCAGCGTGCTCACGTCGATGTTCATGCCGGCACCCGGCTGAACAACGTTGACCACAACCAGACCGATCAGCAGGGCGATGGTCGATACGATTTCGAAGTACAGCAGCGCGTAGCCGCCAGTCTTGCCCACCGACTTCATGTTCTGCATGCCAGCGATACCGCTAACCACAGTACAGAAGATGATCGGGGCAATGACCATTTTGATTAATTTGATGAAACCGTCGCCCAGCGGCTTGAGGGCCTTGCCGGTGTCAGGATAGAAGTGGCCGATAAGAATACCGATCACGATTGCTACGATGACCTGGAAATACAGGGATTTGTAAATCGGCTGACGAGTCGTCATGAAATCATCCTCAAGGGCGTTGTCGGCACCATTCATGTGATGCGCGCGACGCCTAACGAGCTAACCCTCCTGCAACTGGAGGGATTTGTTTTGTCGAGCTGCACGGGGCAGACCTCTCCCCTGTATCGCAAGGCTCGTGCCACTTTCACGAAACACGCTGAACAGCATGTAAACCGGTGTGTTGAAGTCTAGTTGGGGTTTGAGTATCCGCTCAGAGTGGCGGATTTCCGCCGATTAGCGGGAGAAATTCAGGAAGAGTGGCGGGTATCCGCCGATCCGCCACCATATCGCCACCCCATGGTTATAGACGATGGCCAGGATTTTGGAGGTGAATTAAATATCCGGATTAAAACCCTTTCTCTGTGGGAGCCGGGCTTGGTCTGGGCGGCATTCCGACGATGCATGAGACGCAGCTAGAAGCTCAGACCGCGTTGTCGTTTATCGCGAGCAAGCTCTGCCCCCACAAAGCTCAGCGCATACCCGTGGGAGCCGGGCTTGCCCGCGATGCATGAGACGCAGCTAGAAGCTCAGACCGCGTTATCGTTTATCGCGAGCAAGCTCTGCTCCCACAAAGCTCACCGCATACCGTGGGAGCCGGGCTTGCCCGCGATGCATGAGACGCAGCTAGAAGCTCAGACCGCGTCATCGTTTATCGCGAGCAAGCTCTGCTCCCACAAAGCTCAGCGCATACCCGTGGGAGCCGGGCTTGGTCTGGGCGGCATTCCGACGATGCATGAGACGCAGCTAGAAGCTCAGACCGCGTCATCGTTTATCGAGAGCAAGCTCTGCTCCCACAAAGCTCAGCGCATACCCGTGGGAGCCGGGCTTGCCCGCGATGCATGAGACGCAGCTAGAAGCTCAGACTGCGTTATCGTTTATCGCGAGCAAGCTCTGTTCCCACAAAGCTCAGCGCATACCCGTGGGAGCCGGGCTTGGTCTGGGCGGCATTCCGACGATGCATGAGACGCAGCTAGAAGCTCAGACCGCGTTATCGTTTATCGCGAGCAAGCTCTGCCCCCACAAAGGTCTTGCGATGTATCAGGGATATCGCGGAACAGCCAGGATCTACCCCGCGAAAAAATGAATCCTGAACACAGCCCCGCCCAGCGGGGAATCACCCAGGGTCAACCGCGCGTTGTAGCTTTCGATGATGTCTTTAACCACCGCCAGCCCGATGCCCTGACCCGGGTTCTGGCGGTCCAGACGTTCGCCACGCTGCAAAATACGTTCGCGCTGGTGTTCCGGCACGCCGGGGCCGTCGTCTTCAACGCATAACTCTTCCCCGGCTTCGGACGTCCGCAAGCTGACGCGAACCTGCCCCAGACACAGCCGATACGCGTTCTCCAGCAGGTTGCCGAGCATTTCCAGCAAGGCGCCCTCTTCCATCGGCACCACGCATTCGTCGGGCAGGTCCAGCGTCACCTTCACCTGTTTATCGCGGTAGACCTTCTCCAGCGTATTGCACAGGCTTTCCACAACCGGCCGGAGCCTGACGTGATGACGCACCAGCCCACTCTTGCGCAGGCTGGCCCGCTGCAGTTGATAGCCGATCTGCTGACTCATGCGCTCAATCTGGGATTGCAGAATGCGCGCCTGCTCGACATCTTCAGGTCGCTTGGCGATGTTTTCACTGACGCCCTGCAACACCGCCAGCGGGGTTTTGAGGCTGTGAGCCAAGTCGTCGAGGGAGTCGCGGTAACGAATCCGCTGCTCGCGCTCACTGCTCAGCAACCGGTTCAACGACCCGGTTAGACGCAACAGTTCGCTCGGATGATTTTCACTCAGGCTCTCGCGCTGGCCCGACTCCACCTGATCCAGCTCCTGACTCAAACCGCGCAAGGCACGCAGCCCCCAGGTCAGACCCAGCCACAGCAGCGCGAGCAATACCAGCAACGCCGCGCCAAACCCGAGATAAAGCTTTTGCCGCAGCTGAGTGACGGTTTCCTGATAACCGCGCACCGGTTGCAGCGCTACGATACTGAAGGCCGCATTACGGCCGCCGAGCAATCTGATTTCCACGTCATAGACGAAGAATTCTTCGCCGTTGGACTCTTTGATCGTGGTGAACTCACTGCCCTTGCCGTCGTAGCGCGGCTGGTAGTCGATGTATTCGTCTTCAGTAGCCAGCGAACGCCAGACCAGATCACCCTGACGGTTATAGATGTAGCCCAGCAAGCGCGAGCCGGGAAGATTGAACTGCTCACCGGGCAGCACGGATGGCATCAACAGACGGCCATTCTCGACTCTGGCGGCGGAAATCAAGGTGGTCACATCGGATGCCAGCCGCTGCTCGATGGAGCCGCGCAAGGCGAGGCTGAACGCGCCTTGCAAGGCGGGCAACATGAGTAGCATGAAAATCACTGCCAGGGTCGCTGCGCCAATCATCAGGCGCAGGTGCAGCGAACGAATCATGTGCAGCGCTCGTTGAACAGGTATCCCAGCCCGCGCACGGTTTCAATGGGTTTGAAGGCCACCGCACCTTCGATCTTGCGCCGCAGACGACCGACCAGAACCTCGATCACATTCGGATCGCGCTCTTCGTCATCGGGGTAGAGTTGCTCCATCAGGCGCTCTTTGGCCACCACCTGCTGATGGTGACGCATGAGGTATTCGAGAATCCGGTATTCGTAGGCGGTCAGCGGCAGCGGTTGCTCTTCCAGCGTGGCCTGTTTGCGGTTCAGGTCCAGCGATAATGGCCCGGCAATAATCGTCGAGTGGGTAAACCCGCTAGCCCGGCGCAGCAAGGCATTGAGGCGTGCTTCCAGCTCTTCGAACTGAAACGGCTTGACCACGTAATCATCAGCCCCGGCAGCCAGGCCTTCGACCTTGTCCTGCCAATTGCCACGGGCCGTCAAAATCAGGATCGGAAACGCCTTGCCGAGGGTGCGCAACTGACGAATCAGCTCCAGCCCGCTCATGCCCGGCAGCCCGAGGTCGATTACCGCCAGGTCATGGTTGAACTGGCCCACCTGGTAGAGCGCCTCTTCGGCGTTGGCGACCGACTCAACGATATGGCCAGCCTCGGTCAATCGGGTTTGCAAGTGATGACGCAACAGCGCCTCGTCCTCAACCACCAGCAACTTCATGCAGCTCTCCCGGGTGATGTTTCACGTTCTAAAATCAACTCCGCAGCCATGCCAAACAACTACAAACCACTGAATTGAAATACATTCTGAGCGCACGAGCAACGCGAGGCCGCGATTACGATTTATCAGGCAGACCGCTATCGCTGCCTCGTGTTGCTCGTGAGCGCCTACAGAGCTTTATTTGTGGCATTACAGCGCATCGCCTCGGACACGAGGTGTGACGCTCAAAGCAACTGCTGCACCGGCTTCCAATGCTGCGAACCGCCCTCTTCAGTATTAAGCGAGGCCACATGAGCCTGGTGCAGATCATAGTGCCCCGACAGCGTTTTCGGCGCGACCGGCACGCCATTGTATGTACCCGACAGGCTGTCATACGTTGCAGAATAATATAGCCGGTCGGCGCGGGGCCGGTCATCGACCTGCTCGCTCAACCCCTGACTCCAGACACCCTCACCCAGCGACCTGCCACTCTCGCCAAACCTGTCGACCCGTTCGCCACTTTTGTTCAGCGGTGCTCGGGAAACTTCATTGCCGCTGTCCGCCGCTTGCGCCGCAGCACTGCCGCCCAGAAAAGCCAAAGCCAGGAAAAACTTGTTGAGTGTCGTCATGGTGTAGTCCTCTTGCGCCGGGCGCTGTTCAGGTACGGCACCAGACTAGTCTGCGCGCCCTGAACCGGCCCTGAACACCCACTGAACCTGCGCTGAACAACTATCTACCGCACACATTAAAAAACACCCGCCACAATGCGTTAATCTTCCTACCCATTCCCAACCGCTATATAGAAGGTGTCGATCATGCGTTTATGGATTGCGTTGCTGATGATGGGGCTGGCCGGTGTCACTCAGGCGGCCATCAAGGCCGAACAGATCAACTATAAAAGCGCCGACGGCACCCCGCTGGTGGGTTATTACGCTTATGACGACGCCATCAAAGGCCAGCGTCCCGGCATCATCGTGGTTCATGAATGGTGGGGCCTGAACGATTACGCCAAGCGTCGCGCCCGTGACCTTGCAGCGCTGGGCTACAGCGCCATGGCTATCGATATGTACGGTGAAGGCAAGAACACCGAACACCCGAAAGACGCCATGGGCTTCATGCAGGCGGCGTTGAAAGACAGCGACGCGGCCAATAAGCGCTTCGATGCAGGTCTTGAGCAACTGAAGAAACAACCGCAGACCGATCCGAAGAAAATCGCCGCTATCGGCTACTGCTTCGGCGGCAAGATCGTTCTGGATGCGGCCCGTCGCGGCGAACCGCTGGCTGGCGTGGTCAGCTTCCACGGTGCATTGGTCACCAACACCCCCGCCAAGGCCGGTGGCGTGAAAGTCCCGATGCTGGTGGAGCACGGCGCTAAAGACAGCATGGTCACCCCGGAAAACGTCGCTGCCTTCAAAAAGGAAATGGACGACGCAGGTGCCGACTATAAATTCGTCAGCCTTGCCGACGCCAAACACGGCTTCACCAACCCCGACGCCGACCGCCTCAGCCACGGCGAACACGGCGGCCCGGACATCGGCTACAACAAAGCCGCTGACGAAAGCTCGTGGAAAGATATGCAGGCGTTTTTGAAGAAAGTGTTTGGCGCGTAAACCCGCCCTGGACGATTTTCTCCCTGTAGGAGCTCACCGAGGTTACGAGGCCAGCGATAGCGGAGTGTCAGATAAACCGCTTTCGCTGGCCTCGTAACCTCGGTGAGCTCCTACAGGTCCGGTGTATGCCGGACGGCAGCGTGTATCTGTTCGCTTCCCAGCACCGCATTCCCCCGGCAAAATGCCGCCCATGACTCAAAATCCTCACCTCCCCGCCTGTTGCCCCGCCCTCCATCACCATTGGCCCTTGCCCCATGCCTTGGCGAATGTGGCGTTGGTCAGCGGTCACTTCGATCCCAAACAACTCGCGGAGGGCGACTTCCAGCGTTGCGTCATCACGCCTCCGGCCAGCATCCAGCGCTCTGTCGCCAAACGGCAAACCGAATTTCTTGCAGGCCGTTTATGTGCCAGGGCGGCGCTGCAGCGTCTGGACGGTCGCAACTGGGTGCCGGACATCGGCGAAGATCGCGCGCCCATCTGGCCAGCCGACATCTGCGGTTCAATCACCCACAGCACCGGCTGGGCCGCGGCCATCGTCGCGAACAAACAGCATTGGCGCGGATTGGGTCTGGACACAGAAAACCTGCTCAGTCACGAGCGCGCCAGCCGTCTGGCCGGGGAAATCCTCACGCCGTGGGAAATGCAGCAGATGGCTGCCGGGCCTGCGGAGCAGATTGCTCTGCACGTGACGCTGACCTTCTCTATAAAAGAAGCGCTGTTCAAGGCCCTTTACCCCATCGTGCAGAAACGCTTCTATTTTGAAGACGCGCAACTGCTGCACTGGTCCACCGACGGTAAAGCCCGCTTGCGCCTGCTGACCGACCTGTCCGGCGAATGGCACAACGGCAAAGAGCTGGAAGGGCAATTCAGCGTGCAGGGCGAGCATGTGTTGAGTCTGGTGGCAGTGCCTGCGTGACCCGTTGCCCCGTCACACATTCACCACGGACCTGTGGGACCGACCGGGGTGGCGCTCCACTTCATTCGGGAAGGCGATATTCCGACGACAAAAATGCTGTGGATGTACCGGCCTCTTCGCGAATGAATTCGCTCCCACCAAATCGGTGTGTGCAGGCAGATATAAATTTCCCGCTACCCGGTATTGTCAGCCCGTCACTGCTCCTGTCGGGCAATGCTCACACCGCCCCACCCACGCCACTTGATGGCTCAAGCAACAACTGCGCCGCTGCCGGCGTGGCGGTTCGCCCACATAGCGAATGGCATTGAACAGTGGGTTACGTTGCCCGTCGCTCAAGGTCTTACTGCGCAATAGCGCATAACCCGCGTCCAGCGAGGTGTCGGTCAACGTGCCCAGTTGCACGAGGCAGCGCTCAAGGTAATCCCCGGCATTGCCCCACAGAACCGCCGCCGATACATCGCCCAGCCGACTGAGCGCATCAATGAAAGGATGCAGATTGTCATCCATCAGCCCTGAAAAACTCACAGGCTGACTCGCGCCAACGCCGAGGAATTTCAACGCAACCGGAACACCGCGCTTGTCCAGCGCCACAGCGATCTGATCCAGCTGCAACGGCCAGCACCAGCCCTGCACCAACCCCGCCACCACAACTGGTGGGATCACTTGCATGAAGTAATACTTGGACCACTGCGACACCAACACCTGTCGATGACTGGCCAGCAACTCAGCGCCATAGATATTCAGCAACAGCGCGTCCAGCGCCTCAGCCTGCAAAAGCTCCGGCAACGGCCTCACCGCCCGCGGATCGTCTTCAGCCAGCAGGCTCTGCCCGAAGCACTCAAGTGCGCCACTGAATAATGGGTGACTCATCAGGCTTCCTGATTGGGAAAAGGGAGTTCTCAACTTACGTAGGAGCTGCCGAAGGCTGCGAAACCGATGTGCCTGATACACCGCCTTCGCAGCCTTCGGCAGCGCCTACAGGAACAACATCTGCATTGAGGGAAGGACAGCCCTCAAAGCCACAACCCGAACAACTCTATCCATCATTTCCCCAAGCACACCACATGCCAAAACACCCTTGCCAAAGGCATTTTCTGTGATAGGGTTCGCGCCCTCAAAAATCAGCTGACTGCCGTAAAAAAACCTTGATAAGCCTCATAAGGGCGTCGGTCCAGTAGTTATGCGGCCTACACGCGATATGGAGCTTTCATACACCAATTACACACAGCTTTATCCACAGGTAGTGCGTTGCAATTGGTGTCCAAAACGCTTTATCTTGTAGCCCGGCTTCACGAACAACCCTACATGTAGGGTTTTACGTAAAAAACCCAACACAAGTCGAACAGGGATTTCAAGCATTTTTCTTACGTGTCGAGGGTTGAACCAAAGGCTAATTCATTAGCCCAAGCTGCGCCCCAGACACCCGAGCATGCATACCCTCTTCGACCGCAGCAAATTCAAGCGTTTGTTGCAATATTTAACAGGCACCATCCAACAGATTTCCCGAGGCAGCGAGCAACGATTTCGCTGCCTTTTTGACTTCAAAGCCAGGGACGGTGAAACCCGCCATCCCCATTCCGTTTTGAGGTCGTTACAGCCGGCGCTTTTGTCGACTGAATGCCTACAAACCGGATCGGTGGGTGCTGATTAGCACCCAAACAAACATAGAGAATGTGGAGACACCCATGCAAACAGACACAACTCGCGAGAACTCGCCGAACCCGGCGCCGCAGACAAGCCAGTCCCAACAGGATCTGTCCGCGACCGCTCCCGGCCAGCTGCGCGTGATCAAGCGTAACGGCACTGTCGTCGCCTACACCGATGACAAAATCACCGTCGCTATCACCAAAGCGTTTCTTGCAGTTGAGGGCGGCACTGCCGCTGCGTCTTCGCGTATCCACGACACCGTGGCCCGTCTGACCGAACAAGTCACCGCGACCTTCAAGCGTCGCATGCCTTCGGGCGGCACCATCCACATCGAAGAAATCCAGGACCAGGTTGAACTGGCCCTGATGCGTGCCGGCGAGCAGAAAGTCGCTCGCGACTACGTCATCTACCGTAACGAGCGCTCCAAAGAGCGTGCCGTTCGTGGCACCGACGCACCGGTCGACGCCCACCCTTCGATCCGCATCACCCGCGCCGACGGCAGCATTGCGCCGTTGGACATGGGTCGTCTGAACACCATCGTCACCGAAGCGTGCGAAGGTCTGGCTGAAGTCGACGCCAACCTGATCCAAAACGAAACCCTGAAAAACCTGTACGACGGCGTGGCGATGAAAGACGTCAACACCGCACTGGTGATGACCGCCCGTACCCTGGTTGAGCGCGAGCCGAACTACTCGTTCGTGACCGCCCGCCTGCTGATGGACACCCTGCGCGCTGAAGGCCTGAATTTCCTGGAAGTAGCCGAAAGCGCTACTCACCACGAAATGGCCGACCTGTATGCCAAGGCCCTGCCTTCGTACATCGCCAAAGGCATTCAGTTCGAATTGCTGAACCCGATCCTGGCCACCTTTGACCTGGAAAAACTCGGCAAGGCGATCAACCACGAGCGCGATCAGCAGTTCACCTACCTGGGCCTGCAAACCCTGTACGACCGTTACTTCATCCACAAGGACGGTATCCGTTTCGAACTGCCGCAGATCTTCTTCATGCGTGTGGCCATGGGCCTGGCAATCGAAGAGAAAGCCAAAGAAGACCGCGCCATCGAGTTCTACAACCTGTTGTCGTCCTTCGACTACATGGCGTCGACGCCTACACTGTTCAACGCCGGCACCCTGCGTCCGCAGCTGTCCAGCTGCTACCTGACCACCGTTCCGGATGACCTGTCGGGCATTTACCACGCCATCCACGACAACGCCATGCTGTCCAAATTCGCAGGCGGTCTGGGCAACGACTGGACTCCGGTTCGTGCGCTGGGCTCGTACATCAAAGGCACCAACGGCAAATCCCAAGGCGTTGTACCGTTCCTGAAAGTTGTGAACGACACCGCCGTAGCCGTTAACCAGGGTGGCAAGCGCAAAGGCGCTGTCTGTGCTTACCTGGAAACCTGGCACATGGACATCGAAGAGTTCATCGAGCTGCGCAAGAACACCGGTGATGACCGTCGTCGTACCCACGACATGAACACTGCCAACTGGATCCCTGACCTGTTCATGAAGCGTGTCTTCGATGACGGCAAATGGACCCTGTTCTCGCCATCTGAAGTACCGGACCTGCACGACCTGACCGGTAAAGCCTTCGAAGAGCGTTACGAGTACTACGAAGCCCTGAGCGAATACCCAGGCAAGATCAAGCTGTTCAAGACCATCCAGGCCAAAGACCTGTGGCGCAAGATGCTCTCGATGCTGTTCGAAACCGGCCACCCATGGCTGACCTTCAAAGACCCGTGCAACCTGCGTAGCCCGCAGCAACACGTGGGCGTGGTTCACAGCTCGAACCTGTGCACCGAGATCACCCTGAACACCAATAAGGACGAGATCGCAGTCTGCAACCTGGGCTCGATCAACCTGCCGAACCACATCGTCAACGGCAAACTGGACACCGATAAGCTCAAGCGCACCATCGACGTCGCCGTTCGCATGCTCGATAACGTTATCGACATCAACTACTACTCGGTGCCACAAGCGAAGAACTCCAACTTCCGTCACCGTCCAGTGGGCCTGGGCATCATGGGCTTCCAGGACGCGCTGTATCTGCAGCACATCCCTTACGGTTCCGACGCTGCTGTCGAGTTCGCCGACCGATCGATGGAAGCTGTCAGCTACTACGCGATCCAGGCCTCTTGCGACCTGGCCGACGAGCGCGGTGCCTACGAGACGTTCCAGGGTTCCCTGTGGTCCAAAGGCGTACTGCCGCTGGATTCGCAACAGATCCTGATCGAGCAGCGTGGCCAGAAGTACATCGACGTTGACCTGAACGAAACCCTGGACTGGGCGCCAGTACGTGCCCGTGTACAGAAAGGTATTCGTAACTCCAACATCATGGCCATCGCACCGACCGCGACCATCGCCAACATCACTGGCGTATCACAGTCGATCGAACCGACTTACCAGAATCTGTACGTGAAATCGAACCTCTCGGGCGAATTCACCGTGATCAACCCGTACCTGGTCCGCGACCTCAAAGCCCGCGACCTGTGGGACTCGGTCATGATCAATGACCTGAAGTACTACGACGGTTCGGTACAACAGATCGAGCGCATCCCGCAGGAACTCAAAGACCTGTACGCCACCGCGTTCGAAGTCGACACCAAGTGGATTGTCGATGCAGCAAGCCGTCGTCAGAAGTGGATCGACCAGGCTCAGTCCCTGAACCTGTACATCGCTGGTGCATCGGGCAAGAAACTGGACGTGACCTACCGCATGGCCTGGTACCGTGGTCTGAAAACCACTTACTACCTCCGTGCCCTGGCTGCGACCAGCACTGAGAAATCCACCGTCAACACCGGCAAGCTCAACGCAGTATCGAGCGGCGGCCACGGCCCGGACGACTCGGCGATCACCGCCCCACGTCCAACCGAAGCTGCACCGGCCGGTCCAGCACCAGTGCCTAAGGCCTGTGCGATCGACGAGCCGGATTGCGAGGCTTGCCAATAAGGCAATCTTGAAAGCTGGTCTCGCTCCCCCTCTGGAATGATATTCCTTGTGGGAGCGAGGCTTGCCCGCGATAAGGTCACCCTGCTGTAAGTACCGAAATACAAACCGGGAGCCTAAAACCCTCCCGGCTTCACCCCTCAAAACCGCTACCTGCACAGGTCGCCCGCGTAACCCCCTCTCCCTTGCTGTAAAAAAGCCTACTGCGCCAAACCCCATCGCAACAAAACAACCTGACACTAGACCCAATTAACCCCACCCCGGTAGGAGCGAATTCATTCGCGAAAGCGGTGGGTCAGACGCAGATTTTTTGCAGGGGAAATGCCTTCGCGAATGAATTCGCCCCTACCAAAAACAGTGCAGTCAGGTGTTAACGCTGTGAACACCCATCCCGGTAGGAGCGAATTCATTCGCGAAAGCGGTGCGTCAGACGCAGATTTTTTGCAGGGAAAATGCCTTCGCGAATGAATTCGCTCCCACCAAAAACAGTGCAGTCAGGTGTTAATGCTGTGAACACCCATCCCGGTGGGAGCGCATTCATTCGCAAAAGCGGTGCATCAGACGCAGATTTTTTGCAGGAGAAATGCCTTCGCGAATGAATTCGCTCCTACCAGAAACAGTGCAGGCAGGTGTTAACGCTGTGAACCCATCCCGGTAGGAGCGAATTCATTCGCGAAAGCGGTGCGTCAGACGCAGATTTTTTGCAGGAGAAATGCCTTCGCGAATGAATTCGCTCCTACCAGAAACAGTGCAGTCAGGTGTTAACGCTGTGAACACACATCCCGGTAGGAGCGAATTCATTCGCGAAAGCGGTGTGTCAGACGCAGATTTTTTGCAGGGAAAATACCTTCGCGAATGAATTCGCTCCTACCGAAAAACAGTGCAGTCAGGTGTTAACGCTGTGAACACCCATCCCGGTAGGAGCGAATTCATTCGCGAAAGCGGTGTGTCAGACACAGATTTTTTGCAGGAGAAATGCCTTCGCGAATGAATTCGCCCCTACCAAAAACAGTGCAGTCAGGTGTTAACGCTGTGAACACCCATCCCGGTGGGAGCGAATTCATTCGCGAAAGCGGTGTGTCAGACGCAGATTTTTTGCAGGGAAAATACCTTCGCGAATGAATTCGCTCCTACCGAAAAACAGTGCAGT